>JAVEEO010000367.1 GCA_030840415.1 Pseudonocardiales bacterium
CCAGGTACGGCGGGCTGCGCTCGGCCGGCTTCGACCTGCCGGCCTTCTCCCTCGAACTGTTTCGCAGCCAGCAGCGCCGGCGGATCTTCGCGCCACCGGATTTCGTGTTCCCGCTGATCTCGCTGCTGATGATCGAGGCCACCATCAAGGACCTGGACCCGCTCACCGACTTCCAGGCGATCGCTCGGCCGATCGTGTCGGACAGCCTGCTGGACGCCGCCGAGGAGGACCCGGCGGCTGCCGAGGAGGACCGGGTGCGTAGCCACTGACCGAGGTGGCCGAACCAGGCCGCAGAGCATCTAGAACCGGCTGGACGCGGCGTCGTCGCCGAGGCGCTGTGCCAACCAGACCGGCAGTACCGCGAGCGCGATCAGCACGGCGGCGACCACGTTGACCACCGGCGCCTGATTGGGCCGGAACAGGTTGCCGAAGATCCACAGCGGCAACGTCTGCACGGCGGGCCCGGAGGTGAAGGTGGTCACCACGATCTCGTCGAAGCTGAGGCCGAACGCCAGCAGCGCACCGGCCAGCAGGGCCCCGCGCAGCGCCGGGAAGGTGACCAGCCGGAAGGTCTGCCAGCCGGTCGCGCCCAGGTCGGCCGAGGCCTCCTCGAGCGACCCGCTCATCCGCCGCAGTCGGGCCTGGACGTTGTTGTAGACGATCACGATGCAGAAGGTCGCATGGCCGATGATCACTGTGGTCAGGCCGAATCCGATGCCGAGCGGGTCCAGGACATGGGTGAACGCCGCGTTCAGCGCCAGACCGGTCACGATGCCCGGCAACGCGATCGGCAGCACCACCAGAAAGCTGATCGTGGACCGGCCGAAGAAGTCGAAGCGCTGCACCGCGAACGCCGCCATCGTCCCCAGCACCAACGCCACCGCTGTCGCGCCGAGGCCGGCCCGGATCGAGGTGCCGAGCGCGTGCAACGCTCCCTCGCTGTGCGCCGCGGCGCTCCACCACCTCAGGGTGAAACCGGCGGGCGGGAAGGAAAAGGTCCGCGACCGGTTGAAGGCGTTGAGCACGATAAGGATCAGTGGGACGTAGAGGAACGCCAGCCCCAGAAAGGTGAGCGCCGCCAGCACCCGGCGAACCCGGCTCGAGAGGTACATCAGATGTTGTCCAGGGCACCGGTACGCCGCATCAGCAGCAGGTACAGCACGATCGCGATCAGCGGCACGGTGGCCAGTGCCGCGGCCAGTGGCTGATTGTTGGCCGTGACCAGTTGACCGTAGATCACGTTGGCCAGCAACTGGGTCTTGCCACCGACGATGCCCACCGCGATGTAGTCGCCCAGCGTGAGCGAGAAGGTGAAGATCGAGCCGGCCGCAACTGCCGGGAACACCATCGGCAGCAGGACGGAGCGAACGGTACGGCCGGCTCCGGCGCCCAGGTCGGCACTGGCCTCGAAGAGCGAACGGGGCACCCGTTCGAAGCCGGCGAAGACCGGGATCACCATGTAGGGCAGCCACAGGTAGGCGAGGGTGATGACGGTGGCGGTCAAGCCGTAGCCCGGCGTGTGGCCACCGGTCAGCCAGCTCACCGGCCCGTTCGGTGCCAGCAGGCTGCGCCAGGCGTACGCCTTCACCAGGTAGCTCGCCCACAACGGGGTCAGCACTGCGACCAGCAGCACCTTGCGCAGCCGCGGACCGGCCACCTTGCTGAGGTAGAACGCCATCGGAAAGGCCAGGAGCACGTCGAGGAGGGTGACGACGAGCGCGACCGTAATGGTCCGCAGCGTCACCGTCCGGTACAGCGACTGGGTGTAGACCTCACGCAGGTTGTCGAGGCGGTAGGTGTGCGTGATGTTGCCGGTGAAGAAGTCGGTGCTCCAGAGCGCGGACAGCAGCAGCACCGCGATCGAACCGAGGTAGGCCAGCACGAGCCACAGCATCGGTGCGCCCAGCAGCATCGCCAACCGGGTCTTGCGCTTGGCCGAGAAGAAGGCCGACACCGCTCCCCGCCGGTCATGCGGTGCGGGCACTACCGAGGGGACGAGGGTCAGCTCTTGATCTGTTGCCACTTGTCCACCCATTGCGCGTAGTCCGTGCAGTCGTCCTTTCCGCTGTTGTCGACGCACTGCTTCTGGGGCGTTGTCCAGTAGTGGATCTTCGCCGCGTACGCCGCGTCGAGGGCGTGGTAGGTGTCGCAGAACGACTTGTCGCTGGTGTGCTGGCAGGCCGCCGTTTGGGCCGGCGCCTCACCGAAGTACTCGGCGACCTGGGCGTTCACCTCGGGCGAGACGATGTAGTTCATCCACTGGTACATGCAGTTGGGGTGCTTGGCCTTGGACGAGATCATCCAGGTGTCGGACCAGCCGGTGGCGCCCTCCTTCGGCAGCACGGTCTTGACCTTGGTCTTGCCGTCGGCGTTGATGGTGTTGGCGATGACCTGCCAGGTGGTGCCCACCACCGAGGTGCCGGACTCGAAAGCTTGCACCGCCTTGGTGTAGTCGGCCCAGTACTCGCCGATATCGGCCTTCTGCTGCTTGAGCAACGACACCGCCGCGTCGAGCTGGGCGGAGGTGAGCGCGTAGGGATCCTTGATGCCCAGCGACGGCTGGGTGGCCATCAGGTAGAGCGCCGCGTCGGCGATGTAGATCGGGGAGTCATAGGCGGTCACCTTGCCCTTGTACTTGTCCGCGTCGCTGAACACCGCGGCCCAGGAGTCCTGCGCACCGGTCACCTTGCTCGGGTTCCACATCAGCAGGTTGGCTCCCCAGCCGTGCGGGATGCCATACATCTGGCCGCCGACCGAGTTCCAGTTGCCGTTCTTGAGGAAGCTCGAGACGCTTGCGTAGTTGGCGACCAGTGAGGTGTTCACCGGCGCGACGTCACCGCCGTAGATCAGCCGCAGGGTGGCATCGCCGGAGGCCGAGACGCCGTCGTACTGGCCGCTCTTCATCAGCTGGACCATCTCATCGGAGGTATTGCCGATCTTGGCATTGACCTTGCAGCCGGTCTGGGTCTGGAAGGGGTGCACCCAGTCGACCTTCGGATCGTTGGCGCCGCTCTCGGCGTAGCCGGCCCACACGACGATGTTCAGCGCGCCCTCGCCACTGCCCACCGAGGTAGCCGCCGAGATCTTGGGCGGGGCCAGGCCCTTGGTGCCCGGCGTCGCGGTCTTGGTCGAGCTGCCACAGGCCACCAGGACCGCGACCGCGCTGATCAGAGCCAGATAGGTCCGGCAGGTACGAAGTGTTCTTCTCATCAGCTGTTCCTCACTGGGATGCTGGGTGGTGGCTTCCGCTGCTGGGGCGAGCGGTCAGGTGTCGATGATGTGCACTGCGGCCCGCTTCCAGCACAGCAGCACCGGATCACCGCGCCGCACGCCGGTCGTGGTTTCGCTGCTGTTGAGCAGGAGGGCGGTGAGCAGAATGCCGTTTTCGGTCCCGGCCTCGATCCGGGTCTCGGCACCGGCGTAGACCACCTCGCGTACCACCGCCTCGACTGTCACCTCGTCGGTTCCGGCAGCCGTTCCTGGTGCCAGCACGCGAATCTGCTCGGGCCGGATCGAGTAGCAACCGCCCCGTCAGAGGATCGCCTGGGCCGCGGAGCCCCGCAGCAGGTTCGACGTTCCGACGAATTCGGCCACGAACGGGGTCGCCGGGAACCGGTACACCCGCTGGGCACTGCCCAGCTGTTCGATGCGTCCGTCCCGGAAGACCGCAAGCCGGTCGCAGAGGGTGAGCGCCTCGTCCTGGTCGTGGGTGACGAAGACGAAGGTGATGCCGACCTCGCGCTGGATCGCCTTCAGCTCCAGTTGCATCTGCTCGCGCAGCTTGAGGTCCAGCGCGCCCAGCGGCTCGTCGAGCAGCAGCACCCGCGGCCGGTTCACCAGGGCGCGGGCCAGCGCGACCCGCTGCCGCTGGCCACCGGACAGCTGGTGTGGCCGGCGGGCGCCGAAGCCGGCCAGCCGCACCATGTCCAGAGCCTCGCCGACCCTTCTGAGCCGCTCGGCCTTGGCCACCCGGTGCACCCGCAGCCCGTAGCCGACGTTCTGCTCCACGCTCATGTGCGGAAAGAGCGCGTAGTCCTGGAAGACGGTGTTGACATCGCGCCGGAAGGGCGGCAGCCGGGTGGCGTCGGTCCCCCCGAGGGAGATGGTGCCGGCCGTCGGGGTCTCGAACCCGGCGATCATCCGGAGCACGGTCGTCTTGCCCGAGCCCGACGGGCCGAGCATCGCGAAGAACTGTCCGTCGGCGATGTCGAGATCCAGGCGGTCGACTGCGACGACCGAGCCGAAGGTCTTGCGCAGCCCTCGCAGCGCGATGGCCGGTTCGGCGGACTCCGACTCGGCGGCCGACGCCGCAACGTTGGTCGAGGTGTCAGCGGAGGTGGGCCCACCGGACATCTGGTGACCTCCACACCTGTCGATCACGGCGTTGACCGTGTGGGCCCTCAGGATGGTGGAGGCGGGTCGGTGGGTCAAGCGATCTGTCAGAAGGCGATCGGCGTGTAATGATCACCCGGTGCCTGCTGTCGTTGTCCGAGTGCTGCTCGGATGCTGTGCCTGCCGAGCCGATCGGCCTTTCGATTGATGCCCGGGAGTGCCGGCGATTTCGAGACCCGGGTACGCAACGAAGCGATGACCTGGCTGACGCTACGTACCAACGACGGCGCGAACTCCATCTCGGCCACGGACCTTCTCGATTTCACGATGGACGGCGAGCGCTTCCGGCTGATGGACGCCCAGCGGGGAATCCGCAAGCCTGCCTCGTTCTCGGCGGCGCTATCGGTACGTACCACCTATACGCCACCGGGACGCGGCCGGCCTTACGACGACCGGATCGGTGATGACGGTTTGCTGCGGTACAAATGGCGTGGCGATGATCCCGAGCACGCCGAGAATCGCGCCCTCCGGGCCGCCATGAACCTCGAACTGCCGTTGAT
Organism: Pseudonocardiales bacterium; assembly: GCA_030840415.1. Classification (GTDB taxonomy): domain Bacteria; phylum Actinomycetota; class Actinomycetes; order Mycobacteriales; family Jatrophihabitantaceae; genus Jatrophihabitans_A. The sequence continues at coordinate 4,893 of JAVEEO010000367.1, forward strand.
CTGGTTCTTCGGTGTCGGCCTGGCCAGGTACCAACCGATCTTTCCCGTCTTCCTGCTCGCCGAGGATCCCTCGCGGCAGGAGTTCGTGATCGATCCGGATGTCGCCCGCGGACTGGTGAGCGTCGGCAGCCAGACCGAGGAGACACTGCGTCGTTACATTGTTCGCGAAACCAAGCAGCGGCTGCATCAACCGGTCTTTCGAGCGGTAGTGCTGCGGGCCTATCAGACGCGGTGTGCGGTGTGCCGGCTGGGGCACTCCGAGCTGTTGGATGCCGCTCACATCGTCGCTGACCGTGAGGAAGGCGGCATTGCCTCGGTTCGCAACGGAATGGCGATGTGCAAGATCCATCATGCCGCCTATGACCGGCACATACTCGGCGTCCGGCCCGATCTCGTGGTGGAGATCCGTCCCGACTTGCTCGAGGAGATAGACGGACCCATGCTGCAGTACGGCCTGAAGGAACGCCACGGCCAGCGGCTGCTGTCGTTGCCCCACTCGCGCCTGGAGCGGCCGGATCCGGCGCTGCTGGAGGCCAGCTACGCGCAATTCAGATCAGCCGGCTGAGGCCGTCTGGCACCTCGTGAGGCTCCGCGAGCTCTACGCCTCGGCGGATGGGCCTGAAGCTGCACGTAGACCCGGAACACAGGGTGGCCAGGGGCAGGATCGAACTGCCGACCTACCGCTTTTCAGGCGGTCGCTCGTACCAACTGAGCTACCTGGCCGTGCACCCGCGGATGCGATCCGCGAGCGTCCGGAAGTCTACCCGAGGGCGACCGGCGACCCGGCATCGATATCGGGCAGCAGCGTCCGGACCGCCTCGTCGTAACGGTCCCAGACCACCTCGGCCACCGCTGGATGGGCGCCGATCGGCCCCGCCACCCGCTCGAGCCCCAACTCGGTCTGGCCCAGGCTCGCCAGCCGGTCGTTGAAGAAGCCGGGCGCCAGCAGGTAGTTGGCCACCGCCACCCCGGGCGGCAGGCCGTCGCGCCATCGCCGGTCGGTGAGGAACCGTGGGTACACCGCGCAGCCGGCCTGCTGCGCGAACTGGGCCGCCGCGACCGCCAGGTTCTCGGCCGCCTCCGGATCGCTGGAGCCCGAGGCGAACAGGGCCACGCCTGCCTCGGGCACCCCGCCGGCCTCGCGCAGCCGTTCCAGCACCGCCGCGGTGATCCTCGGATCCGGCCCGAGCTGCGCGGCCACCGCGGTCCGCGGCCGGCGCCCGACGGCCATGGTGAGATCGGTCTTGACGTGGTAGCCGGTGGACAGCAACAGCGGCGCCACGACCAGCGGCCCGGCGAGACCGGGCAGCGTGTCGCGCAGCAGCGGCTCGGCCAGTTCCAGCCAGCACAGCCGCACCTCGAGGTCCGGACGGGCCCGGCGCGCCAGCTCGGCCAGCCGCTCGATCTCGGCAACCCCGGCCCGGTCCCGGGTGCCGTGCGCGACGGCGACCAGCGCGGGTGCTCCGGGCCTGCTCACCTGGCCCAGCCTAACCAGGGGCCGAGGACAGAAAATCCGGCTCCCTCGGACCAGGGAACCGGATCGACGTGCGACCCCGACGGGACTCGAACCCGCGACCTCCGCCGTGACAGGGCGGCGCGCTAACCAACTGCGCTACGGGGCCCAGTGAACTCACCAGACCTTTGTGCTCGCCGGTAGGAATCCCCGGCCAACCTGCGAAACCATACTACCTGTGCCACAGTGCCCTACTCGCCGGGCACCTGCCGCGTACCCCCAACGGGATTCGAACCCGTGCTACCGCCGTGAAAGGGCGGCGTCCTAGGCCACTAGACGATAGGGGCTGACCTCGAACAGCCGCTCCAGTCTAGCCAGGGCCACCGGACCGCTCAGCACTGCCTCGGCCAACCGGCTCCCGCATGCCGGTCAACCCGCCGGTCAGCCGGTTCCGGGCCGGGGCGCCAGCCCGGTCAACACCAGCTGCACCACCGTCTCGGGCAGGTCCAGCCGGTCGGCGCGGCCGGGCCGGTACCACTCCGTCAGCGAGTTGATCATGCCGAAGATCAGCCGGGTGGCGACGGCGGCGTCCAGGCCGACGTCCACCTCGCCATCCCGCTGCGCCCGTAGCACCAGGTGCGCCACCAACTGGTCGAACTCGCGCCGCCGGGCCAGCGCCGCGAGCTCGATCGGGCTGTTGCCGCGCACCCGCAGCAGCAGCGTGACGTAGGGCAGCTCGTCCAGCAGCACCCGGACGGTGCCACGGATGACGTGGGTCAGCCGGTCAACCGCCGGACCGCTGGTCGCGCCGGGCTGGGTCAGCACCGCGAACAGCCCGTCCAGCGCCCGGTCCAGCGCCAGCCCCAGCAGTTGCTGCTTGCCCTGCACGTGGTGATAGATCGAGGACTTGCTCAGCCCCGCCGCGGCGGCCAGGTCCTCCATCGAGGTGCCCTCGTACCCCCGGGTGGTGAACACTGTGACGGCCACGTCCAGCAGCGTCTCGGTGGTGTAGGCCGGCCGGTTGCCGCGCATCCGCTGCGGCTTGACGGGCTCGCTCGACGGCGACCGGGGATAGGCCATCTCGGTACGGGTCAGCGCGCCTTGGCCTCGGACGGCAGCAGCTCATACCGTGGATTGGCCAGCGCCAGGTGGCCCTTGTACTCACCCACCGTGCCGGTCACCCGTACCTTCGAGCCCGGCTCGATGCCCGGGA
>JAVEEO010000373.1 GCA_030840415.1 Pseudonocardiales bacterium
CAGGCCAGCGCACCACCGACGCGACCGCCGCGACGGCCGCGATCGGTCGCAGCCTGACCGGGCTCGGCGACGGCGCCCGCGGCAGCCTGCGGGTCACCGGGCTCAGCGACCGGCAGGCAGGCTCGGCGACCGCCGACTACGACGCCAACTGGCAGCTGCCGGGAGTAGCCACGCCGTGGAGGTACAGCGGCTCGCTGCCGATGGTGAAGCAGGCCGACAGCTGGCGGGTCAGCTGGGACGCCAGCGACATCCACCCCCAACTGGTCGACGGCTCGCACCTGGTGCTCCAGCGCACCCAGCCGGCCAGGGCGGCCCTGACCGACCGCACCGGCAGCCCGCTCTTCACGCCCACCCCGGTGGTGACAGTCGGCATCAACCCCGCCGGCGTCCGCGATCTGGCCGCCCTGGCCGCTCAGCTGGCCGCGGTGCCGGCCCTGCAGACCAGCGCGGCCGAGATCACCAGCAATGTACGGGCGGCGGCTAAGAACCAGTTCGTTCCGATCATCACGCTGCGCCGGGCCGCCTACGAGCAGATCAAGCCCCAGATCTTCAACCTGCCCGGTACCCAGTTCCAGTCCGACACCAGGCTGCTGCCGCCCACCTCGAACTTCGCCGAGCCGCTGCTGGGCAGCATCGGCCCCGCCACCGCCGAGATCATCGCGGCCTCGAAGGGGCAACTCGAGGCGGGTGACACCGTCGGGCTGTCCGGCTTGCAGCAGGCCCTGGACGCCCAACTGCGCGGCACTCCCGGCGTCGCGGTGTACGCCGCCAGCGATACCGACAACGCCCTGGGCGCCAAGCTGGGCACGGTCAGCGCACCGGTGCCCGGCAAGCCGGTCCGGCTGACGCTGGACTCCCGGCTCCAGCAGGCCGCCGACGCCACCCTGGCGGCCGAGGACCGGCCGGCCGCGATCGTGGCGCTGCAGCCGTCCACCGGCAGGATCCTCGCCGTCGCCAACAGCGCCGCCGCCCCCGGCGATATCGCGCTGAGCGGCCAGTACCCCGCTGGTTCCACCTTCAAGATCGCCACCTACACCGCCGCGCTGCAGGCCGACCCGGCACTGGCCGCCGACACCGAGGTGGACTGCCCGCCCACCGTCACTGTCGACGGCCGGACCTTCGAGAACGAGAACCGTTTCTCGCACGGCAAGATCCCGCTGAGCGCTGCCTTCGGCTACTCCTGCAACACCACCGCCATCGACCTGGCCACCAAGCTGCCGGCTGGTGCCCTGGCTTCCGCGGCCGGCGACCTCGGCCTCGGCGGTAACTGGACGCTGCCGGTGCCGGCGTTCTCCGGCTCGATCCCGGCCACCGCCTCGGGCACCGAGCAGGCTGCGGAGGCGATCGGTCAGGGCAAGGTGCTGGTCAGCCCGCTGCTGATGGCCTCGATGGCCGCCGCCGCGGCCTCGGGCCGGCCGGTTGCGCCGTCACTGGTCGACGGCCAGCAGGCCAGTCCCGGGCAGGTGCTGGGAAGCCGGGTGACCAGCACCCTGAACGCGCTGATGCGGGCCACCGTCGCCATGCCCGGTGCCACCGGGTACGCGCTGCTGCACGACCTGCCCGGTGAGCTCCGCGGCAAGACCGGCACCGCGGAGTTCGGCACCGACACCCCGCCCAAGAGCCATTCCTGGTTCGCCGGCACCCGCGGCGATCTGGCGGTCGCGGTGTTCGTCTACGGCGGAGAGAATTCCACCACCGGAGCGGTTCCGTTGACCCGGCAGTTCTTCACCAAGGTGCCGTGAGTTTGTACGGTGGGTTACATGACCACCAACGATGCGCACGTCCATGACAGTCCCGAGGGTTGGGTAGCCGACCACATCCAGCGCTACGTGGAGACCGGCGGTCAGGAGGGACACGTCTGGAACGGGGTGCCAACCCTGCTGCTCACCACCAAGGGCCGCAAGAGCGGCAAGCTGCGCCGGACCGCACTGATCTACGGCACCTCCGGCTCGTCCTACATCGTGGTCGCCTCCAAGGGAGGCGATGAGAACCATCCCGCCTGGTACCTGAACCTGGCCGAGAATCCCGAGGTCGCCGTACAGGTGGGTGCCGAGGACTTCGTCGCGACGGCCCGGACCGCGGACGAGTCGGAGAAGGCGGAACTCTGGCAGCTGATGTGCCAGATCTGGCCCGCATACCAGGAGTACCAGACCAAGACCGACCGGCCCATCCCGGTGGTCGTGCTTGATCCGGTCGAGTCAGGCGCCGAGGCCTGACCCGGGCGGCTGAACCTGGCGTGAGCAGCTGAACGGGCCCGGGCGGCTGAACGGGTCCGGGCGGCTGAACGGGTCCGAGCGGCTGAACCGGGTCCGGACGGCTGAACCGGGTCCGGGCGGCTGAACCCTGTGAATCCGGCGGGGTCTCATACCGCCGCTCGGCCCGGACGGCTGGATTCCGCGCGAAACCGACGGCTCGTACCTGATCCTGATGTTCAAGTGACCGCTGCGAGCCCCGGGCCTCGTACAGTTCGGCTGTGCCGACGGTACCGACTGTGACATCCAGCCAGCCGGCACCGTCGCCACTGCGCGGCCTGATCCTGGTGATCGAGGATGAGCCGGCGATCGCCGAGCTGATCCGGCTGAACCTCGCAGGGTCCGGCTTCGGTGTCCACCTCGAGCGCGACGGCGAGACCGGTCTGGCCGCGGTGAGCCGGTGGCGTCCGGCGGCGGTAATCCTGGACGTCGGACTGCCCGGCATCGACGGGGTGGAGGTGTGCCGCCGGCTGCGGGCCGCCCAGGACTGGACCCCGGTGCTGTTCGTGACCGCCCGCGACGACGAGGTGGACCGGATCGTCGGCTTGGAACTCGGCGCCGACGACTACGTCACCAAGCCGTTCTCGCCCCGTGAACTCGTCGCCCGGGTGGCCTCGGTGCTGCGCCGCAGCCAGCGGGTCACCGATGCCCCGGCGACGCTGCAAGTCGGGTCGGTCCGCCTCGACCCGGCCGAACGCCGAGTGCATGCCGGCGACCGGGAGGTCGCGCTGACGGCCACCGAGTTCGACCTGCTCGCCTACCTGATGCGCCGTCCCGGCCGGGTGTTCGGACGGGAGCAACTGCTCAGCGAGGTCTGGGGCTACTCCGCGGTCGCCGGTGCGCGCACCGTGGACGTCCATATCGCCCAGGTACGCGCCAAGCTGCGCGAGGCCAGCCCGATCCGGACGGTTCGCGGGGTCGGCTACGCCGTCGAGGCCGGCCGGGCGCCGGACGAATTCGGGGCTCGATGAGGGTGCGCACCACGCTGGCCCAGCGGATCTCGGCGCTGGCCGTCGGGATTGCGGTGATCACCGCGCTGCTGGCCGGGGTACTGGCCGCCAGCCTCGTGCACCGCTCGAACACCGACGCCGCCCGCGGCACCCTGGGCAACCTGGCGGACGTGGCCCGGGCGGCGGCGGACCAGGGACCGAATGCCGAGAACAGCCAGGTACGCGCGCGCGGCATCCTGCGCACCCTGGGCATCCAGTCGGCCTCCATCGACGCCGCCGGAAACGTCAGCACCAACAGCCCGTTGCTGCGCGCGACACTGAGCGCCGCCGACGTCCGCACGGTGCTGGCCACCGGCTCGCTGTCGGTGCAGCGACGGGTGCAGGGCCAGCGGGTGCTGATCGAGGCCCGAGGCACCCGGACCGGTGGGATCGCGCTGGCCCAGCGCCGGTCCGAGGCCACCGCGGCCACCGACCGGGCGATCCGGCAGATCGTCTGGGCGCTGCTGGTCGCGGTGGCCGGCGCGGCGGTGCTGGGCCTGCTGGTCGCGGTCCGGATCTCCCGGCCGCTGCGCCGGACCGCGGCCGCCGCGCACGCTCTGGCCGAGGGCCGCCGTGACGTCGCGGTGCGCGCCGAGGGTCCTGCCGAGGTGGCCGAGGTGGGAATGGCGGTGAACACCCTGGCCGCGGCGCTCTCGCACTCCGAGGCTCGCCAGCGGGAATTCCTGTTGTCGGTGTCGCACGAGCTGCGCACCCCGCTGACCGCGATCACCGGCTACGCCGAATCACTGGCCGACGGCGTGGTGCCTGCTGAGCAGGCGGCCGGCGTCGCGACCATCGTGCTGGCCGAGGCGCAGCGCCTGGACCGGCTGGTGGCCGACCTGTTGGACCTGGCCCGCCTGGACGCGCAGGAATTCCGCATCGACCTGCTCGAGGTCGACGTCGAGCAGCTGTGCCGGGACGCCGGGCGGGTCTGGGCCGGTCGGTGCGCGGCGGTCGGCGTCCGGTTCGAGCTGGACCTGCCGCCCGATAGGGGCCGGCTCGACCTACCGGCCGGCGCCCCGGGCCCCGGCACTGTCCGGACGGATCCAGCGCGGCTGCGGCAGGTCCTGGACGGCTTGCTGGAGAACGCACTGCGGGTGACGCCGGCCGGTGCCCCGGTGGTGCTGGCGACCCGCTTCGAGCAGGCTCCGGATGGCCGGCCGCTGGTGGTGGCAGAGGTACGCGACGGCGGTCCGGGCCTGACCGAGGCCGACGTCGCGGTGGCCTTCCAAAGGTCGGCGCTCTACGAGCGCTACCGCGGCTTGCGGCAGGTGGGCACCGGGCTGGGCCTGGCCATCGTCGCCGGACTCGTCAACCGGCTCGGCGGCGGCATCGAAGCCGGCCGCGCCCCGGAGGGCGGGGCTCGCTTCACGGTGCGATTGCCGGCCGGCTGAGTCCGAGCCACCGCCCACCCAAGCCGGCCGGAAGTCGCGGTCCGAAGCGCTGCTGAGCACCACGACCGAAGTCGGCCGGGGTCGCGGTCCGCAGCGCTGCTGGATGCAGGGCCGATCCGGAGCCGGGCCTCAGTCCCTCACTGTGACGATGTGCTGAGCGGTCAAGCTGCTCGTCCCGGTGCCGGTGACGGCCACTTTGTCACCGGTGTGCACGTCGCCGATCGCTCCGACCGTCCCACCGGCATTGCCCTGGCCGTTGTTGCCCGGCTGACCCTTGCCCGGGCCCATGCCCGGACCGCTCTTGCGCAGGTGCACCTTGGTGTCACTGGTGACCGCGTAGGTCTGCGACACCCCGTCGGCGGCCTTGACGGTGATCGAAGTGGCCGAGACCGCGGTGACCGCGCCCCGGATCGCGTTGTGGGTGATGTAGTTGCTCTTGTTATCGCGGTCAGGAGTGACCCACTGGGCGTGCAGGGCCCGGCCGAGGGCACGCAACCCTGGCCGGTCGGCCTTCGGTCCGCGACGGGCGCCAGGCCCCGGGGTGACGGCGCCCGGCTTGGCCGGCGCGCTGGCCGAGCCGGAGGCGCTGGGCGGCGGGGCGCTGCTACCGCCGGAGGCGGCCAGCGCGGCGGTGCCGGCACCAAGCACCACGGCCGCCGCTGAGGCCGCGAACACGATCTTCTTCAACATGGTGATCTCCTGTCGAGACGCTGCCTGAAGTGGACCCTGCCGACGGTGCCGCGTCAAGGTTCGCAGCCGAGCAGGGAAATGTCAGGGTTGTGTTCGAACCGCGCCGGGCCGCGGCTGGCCGCCCACTAGGCTGGCCGGGTGAGCCTCGAGCTGCACCTGGCGGCGCCGGCCGAGCTGGACGCAAGCACCCTGTACCGGATTCTCCAGCTCCGGGTGGACGTCTTCGTGGTGGAGCAGCACTGCCCGTATCGCGAGTTGGACGGCCGTGACCTGGAGCCGGGCACCCGGTGGCTGTGGGCCACCGACGCCGACACCGCAACTGACGCCAACGCCGGCACTGGCACTGGCATCGAGGACGGCCCGGTACTGGCGACCCTGCGCATCCTGCGGGAGGGCCGCGGCACCGCCCGGATCGGTCGGGTCGCCACCGCCCCGCAGGCCCGCACCGGCGGGATAGCCACCGCCCTGATGCGCCGCGCCCTCGACGTGCTGGACACCCAAGGCTGGGAGAACACCCCGGTCGAGATCGTGCTGGACGCCCAGACCCCGCTGGCCGGCTGGTATCAGCGGTTCGGCTTCGAGGCCAGCGGTCCCGAGTTCGTCGAGGACGGCATCAGCCATCTGCCGATGCGCCGGCCACCGGCGTCTGCCGATAGGCGTCCAGATCGAAGCGGGACGTGAGCCGCCGGAACGCGTAGGTGGTACGCGGCCACAGCGCGACGTTGCGGCCGGAAGCGTCGAGGTACCAGCTGCGGCAGCCGCCGGTGCTCCACACGGTGCGCCGCATCCGCCGCTGCAGGTCGGCATTCCAGGCCTGCTCGGCAGCGGCGTCGGCCTCCACGGCGGCCAGGCCGTGCCGGCACATCCGGTGCCAGGCGTCCACCAGGTAGGCGACCTGCGACTCGATCTGTAGGACCATGGACGAGTGCCCGAGGCCGGTGTTGGGCCCGACGATCAGGAACAGGTTCGGAAAGCCGTGCACGGTGCTGCCCTTGTAGCCCTGGACCCCGCGCTCGGCCCACACCTGGGCCAGCGTCCGGCCGGCCGGCCCGGTGATCAGGTCGGCGATCGGCTGCTCGGTGGCCTGGAAGCCGGTGGCCACGATCAGCACGTCGGCCGGGCGTGCCGTTCCGTCCGCGGTGACGACGGCGTCGCCGGTCAGGTGTGAGATCGGCTCGGTGACCAGCTCGACGTTGTCGCGGGCCAGCGCCGGATACCAGTCGCTGGAGATCAGCACCCGCTTGCAGCCCAGCGCGAAGTGCGGACGGGCCTTCGCGCGCAGCACCGGGTCCGCGATCGCCCGGTTGATGTTGGCCAGCGCCGACCTGCTCACCAGCGAGCCGAGCCGCGGCAGCGCGATGAACATCGGCACGGTCGCCTCGCGGCCGAGATAGGTCAGGGCACGCAGCAACCGCTGCAGGCCCGGGACGCGGCGCATCGCCAGCCGCTCCAGCCGCCGGTACCGCCGGTCGTGGCGCGGCAGCACCCAGGGCGCGGTGCGCTGGTACACGTCCAGGCTTGCCACCTGGCCGGCGATCGCGGGCACCAACTGGATCGCCGAGGCACCGGTGCCGATCACTGCCACCCGCTTGCTGGCCAGCGGCTGCCGATGGTCCCACCGCGCGGAGTGGAACACCGCACCGTCGAAGTCGTCCAGGCCGGCCAGGTCGGGGAGCTTCGGCTCTGACAGCGCACCAGCCGCCGACACCAGCAGGTTGGCCGCCACCGGCCCGGCGGAGGTCTCGATCCGCCACAGCGCGCAGGCCTCGTCCCAGCGGGCGGCGAGGAACTCCACGCCGAACCGGAACCGGTCCAGCACGCCGGAATCCCGGGCCACGGTCCGCAGGTAGTCCTGAATCTCCGGCTGCGGGGAGAAGGACCGGGACCAGTCCGGGTTCAGCGCGAAGGAGAAGGAGTACAGCTGGGACGGCACGTCGCAGGTCGCGCCCGGATAGGTGTTGTCGCGCCAGGTGCCGCCGACCTCAGCGCCCCGGTCGATGCACAGGAAGTCCTGTTCGCCGCTGGCGGCCAGCTTGACGGCACAGCCCAGACCGCCGAAGCCGGCACCGACGATCAGCACCGCCACCCGGTCGGGCAACGCCGCGGTATCGGCCACCGCCGGCCCCTCGATCATGGACCGAGCCTAGGCGTTGCCAGCATCCCTACGATGCTTGCATGACGGTGGCGCGGCGGGTCCGGCTATGACTGCTACCCCCAGGACCGCTACCCCCGGGAACGCTACCCCCAGGACCGCTACCCCCGGGACCGCTACCCCCACGACCGCTACCCCCACGACTGCTACCTCCGGGACGGCCACCACCAAGCGGGTCCGGCTCAGCCCGGACGCGCGCCGGGAACAACTGCTCGATCTCGGTGTCCGGATGCTGGCGACCCGCACCCTGGAGGACCTTTCGGTCGACGCGCTGGCCGAGCAGGCCGGCATCTCCCGCGGCCTGCTGTTTCACTACTTCAAGAACAAGCAGGACTTCCACCAGGCGGTGGTGCAGCGGGCTGCCGACGACCTGTTGGCCCGGACCCGGCCGGATAAGTCCCGCGCGCCGGCCGCCCGGCTGGCGCTGTCGCTGGAGCACTACGTCGACTACGTGCTGGCCAACCGGCAGTCCTACATCTCGCTGGTGCGGGGTGCGGCCGGCTGCGATGCGGTGCTGCTGGAGATCTTCGAGCGCACCCGGGCGGTGATGACGTCCCGGGTCACCGACGATCTCGAGGTGTTCGGCGTGGCGGACACTCCTACGGTGCGGCTGCTGGCCCGGGGCTGGACGGCGCTGGTCGAGGAGTCGGTGCTCAGTTGGGTGGCCGATCCGCAACTGCCCAAGCAGGAGTTGCTGCGGGTGCTCACTGCCTCCCTGCCTGCGCTGCTGGCCACCGACTAGCAGCGCAACCTCCGATCAGATGCCGCGGGCCTTGAAATATGCATTGATGGCGCGAGTTGCCAGTTCATATACGCCGCCACCTGCCGCCCCGCAGAAGATTGCGTCAAGTTTCCCGAGGGACATATCCAGCCGGCTGAGCTTTGCTTCATCAACTGCCATTGCATCCGCCGACGCTTGCACGAGGAGATCGCGAGCCGCCCGCCGATGTCTCTCAGAAAGTTCCCCATCGGTGGACTCCAGTGCATCCCAGGAAGCCACTAACGCTTGCGATAGAGCAGTACGCACATTTTCCGGGAGTCCCTTGCTGTTCACATTCACGGTATTCCCACGCCCACTGATTATGGAGATGATGCTTCCTTCGTTTCCGTGAACAACGAAGTTTCCATGACCAGAAGCTAGGCCTTCAACAGGCCTTCCATCGGCAAGTGCTACCTTGATGGCATCGAGGCCGGCTGGCGTTAAAACAAGTCGTTGCTTCTCTACCCGGGGTGTGCCTGGGACGTATTGATTTTCGCCAATCTTCTCCCTCGGCGGGTTCGTCTCGTCAATTATTCTGATGTATCCACCTGCATCTGCCAAAGCTAATATCTCCGGGAACATGGCCTCACGCAACGAACTTGCGCGAAACACCTTGGACCGAGGCACCGGCATCAACTTTTTCCCGGATACCGTATATAGCGCAGCAAGAATTTTTGTGATCTCGACCGATGCTTCGGCCTCTGACATATTCCGTACTCGTGCTTGGGCGTGCCACGAGGAGAGGTATATTGATCCCACAATATAGAGACAGATTACCGCGAGTACGATTAAGACGACGATGAATCCGCCGGAGTCAGTCCCGGGGGTCGTCACTCCAGGCGATGGTGTGGGTACGTGCGAGCGGCTGGGCAAGACGGAATGCGTCACATGAGGCGAAGGAACGACTGTGGCCATTTCGGACACGCTCCCGCTCTTGCGACCGGCAAATTGAATGCCGCTGGGGCTGCCTGTCCAGCCGGTATGACCAACCTTGTTGAAGAATACCGCCAGGTAAGGCCCCGGCACGCTCCTCGTCGCGTTGGAGTGCCGTCGGTCGACTCGGATGCGAGGTTCGATTTCGCCCGCCCTGCTACTTCAGCCCTCTGCGGGTTCCCTAGCCGGACTGGTGACTCCTTTCGGTAGGAGGAACCTGAGTCATACCGGTAGCGGATCGTCGAACTCCGATCGTTGATTCCCCGCCACCCGGTTGGCAGCATCGCCGCTGCCCGGCCGCGGCGGTGGTTACTAGGATGAGCGGCTATGGCCCTTTCCGTGCAGCGCAACCCGAACCCGAAGTCCGACGCCGAACGGGCCGCCGCGCTGGCTGCCCCCGGCTTCGGGCAGTACTTCACCGACCACATGGTCAGGATCGACTGGACGGCCGACGGCGGCTGGACCGAGGGCGGGGTGCTGCCCTACGGGCCGCTGACCCTCGACCCGGCGACCAGCGCCCTGCACTACGGCCAACTGATCTTCGAGGGCCTCAAGGCCTACCGCCAGCAGGACGGTTCGATCGCGACCTTCCGGCCCGAGGCGAACGCCGCCCGGATGGCCCGCTCGGCACGCCGGCTGGGCATGCCGGACCTGCCCGCCGACCTGTTCGCCGAGTCGGTCCGGGCGCTGGTGGAGGTCGACCATGCCTGGGTGGACGACCGCCCGGAGGCCTCGCTCTACCTGCGTCCGACGATGATCGCCACCGAGGTCGGGCTGGGCGTGCGGCCCTCCAACGCCTACACCTACCTGCTGATCGCCTGCCCGGTCGGTCCCTACTTCTCCGGCGGGGTGAAGCCGGTCACCGTGTGGCTGTCCACCGAGTACACCCGGGCGGCCCCCGGCGGTACCGGCGACGCCAAGTGCGCCGGAAACTACGCCGCCTCCATGATCGCCCAGGCACAGGCCCAGCAGCAGGGTTGCGACCAGGTGGTCTGGCTCGACGCGGTCGAGCACCGCTACGTCGAGGAGATGGGCGGCATGAACCTGTGCTTCGTCTACGGCAGTGGCCCCGACGCCCGGCTGGTGACGCCGAAGCTGACCGGCACGCTGCTGCCCGGCATCACCCGCGAGTCGCTGCTGACGCTGGCCCAGGACCTGGGCTACCGCTCCGAGGAGGCGATGATCACCACCGAGGAGTGGCAGGCCGGCAACGCCAGCGGCGAGCTCACCGAGGTCTTCGCCTGCGGCACCGGTGCCGTCATCACCCCGGTCGGCCGGGTCAAGAGCGCCACCGCGGAGTGGACGGTCGGCGACGGCAACCCCGGGCCGGTGACCATGCGGCTGCGCGAGGCCCTGCTGGATCTGCAGACCGGAAAGGCTCCTGACCCGCACGGCTGGATGCACCGGCTGAGCTGAGGTGGAGTTCGAGCAGTACCTCGACGCGCTGCAGCGCCAGGGCCGGCTGCTGGCCGACTCGGCACGCCGATCGCCGCTGCAGGCCGCCGTCCCGTCCTGCCCGGGATGGACGGTGGCCCGGCTGCTGGGCCACGTCGCCAAGGTGCACCACTGGGCCGCCGCCATCCTGCGCGACGGACAGCCCGATGGTTTCTCCTTCGCCGTCCCCGCCGACAGCGAACTGTTCGAGGTCTATGACGCGGGGCTGCGGGCGGTGGCCGACCGGCTGCGGGCCACCTCGGACCGGGCCACGGTGTGGACCTACCTGCCGGCCCCGTCCGCCAAGCTGTTCTGGGCCCGCCGAATGGCGCACGAGACCGCGATCCACCGGGTCGACGCCCAACTGGCGGCCGGCTTCGGTGTCAGCGACTTCGACCCGGAGTTCGCCGCCGACGGCATCGACGAACTGCTGACCGGCTCAGCCGTTCGCTTCGACCGCAGCCGGCTGCCGGGCGACCGGACCATCTCGCTGACCCCGCTGGACTCCAACGCGGCCTGGACGCTGACCGTCGGCCCCCGGCTGATCAGCTGCCGTCCGCTGGCCGTCGACGACGCGGACCTGAGCGTGTTCGGCCTGGCCAGCGACCTCTACCGGTGGGTGTGGAACCGGGCCGGCAGCGACGATGTATCACTGCGCGGCGACCTGTCGCTGGCCGACCGGTGGCGGGAGGACTTCCGGATCACCGCGGTCCGGAGACCGACGGAGGCTCAGCCGGAGGATTCCGGCGACTGACCGGCCGAGGTCGGCCAGCGGGTGAAGTTGCGGTAGGACCGGCTCGGGGTCGGGCCGCGCTGGCCCTGGTAGCGCGAGCCGTAGCGCTCGCTGCCGTACGGGTGCTCGGCCGGCGAGGACAGCCGGAACACGCAGAGCTGGCCGATCTTCATCCCTGGCCACAGGGTGATCGGCAGGTTGGCCACGTTCGACAGCTCCAGGGTGATGTGGCCGGAGAACCCCGGGTCGATGAAGCCGGCGGTGGCGTGGGTGATCAGCCCGAGCCGGCCCAGCGACGACTTGCCCTCCAGCCGGCTGGCCAGATCGTCGGGCAGCGTGACGACCTCGAGGGTCGAGCCGAGCACGAACTCGCCGGGATGCAGCACGAACGGATCGTCGCCGGTCGGCTCCACCAGCGAGGTCAGCTCGTCCTGCTGCTGGGCGGGGTCGATGTGGGTGTACTGGGAGTTGTTGAAGACCCGGAAGTACCGGTCCAGCCGGACGTCGATCGAGGACGGCTGCACCAGGTCGGGATCCCAGGGCTGCAGCCGGAGCCGGTCGGCCTGGACCTCGGCCCGGATGTCACGATCGCTCAACAGCATGGCGCGGACAGTACCGAACCGGCGCTCAGCCCGAACTGTCAGCCGGTCTGCGGCCGGTCTCGGCGGCCGGATCGGGGTGCTGGCCGCTGTCCGGCCTGGCGACCAGCGAGGCCGCCACCCGATCGGCGAGGTCCTTGCGACCCGAGGCGTAGAGCCGGCGGACGTAGCTCTCCACCTCGGCCCGTTCCTGGTCGGTCAGCGGCGGGGCACTGGGCTGCAGGTCGGCGGCCGGCTCAGCCGCGCGCTCCGGCTGCGCCGGCTCGTCGGTGCCGTCCACCGGCCCCACCGTCGCCTTGATGAAAGCCTCCAACGCCCGCCGCTGCGGATAGCTGAGCCGGTTGGCCTCGACCGGCGGCACCCAGGGTTCCTCGGCGCCGGTCGACAGATTGGCCGCCGCCCGGAGCTCGACGACCGTCACGCCGGGCAGCACCGCGGCGAACGCTTCGAGGACCGATTCGGCCGGGCTTCTCGGATGGCTGCCGGCCAGGTATCGGTATACGGTCGCACGGTCGAGCGTGCCGCTGAGCGCCTCTACCAGCTGCGGCTTCTGCCAGCCGTCGGGTAGGTGCGCGTTGAGGTACTCGGACAGCGTGCTCAATACGGCGGTTCCTTCGATGGTGGCCGAACGGCAAGCGACAGCGTAGAGGGCGCGCTTAACAAAGAACAGCTCTTGCTTGGGCGGAGTTGTCCTGATTACGATCACGTCGCTGGTCGCTAGCGACGGTAGACAGTATAGACGAGAGGTAGACGAACTGCCTAGTCCGTTTTGTCGCCGCTGATTGGCGCCTTCATTAACTGGACGCTCCGACTTAGCAGTGGTGAGCCCGTGGTATCCACCGGCCGAGCCACTGCCCTGAACCATCTGCACGAGGGGACACGACAATGACGACCGGCTTGGTTTCAGCGTTTCAATTGCGTCCGAGGTGATGACGGGATGCAACTGCGCAGCCGCCAAACCCTGATCGACTTCCTGGACGCCGCAGGCCTGTCCGAGCGCCAACTGGCGCGCGCGGCCGGGCTCGGGCACGCCACCGTCAACCACCTGTTCACGGGCCGGCGCACCACCTGCTCACTGAGCACCGCTCGGGCCATCGAGCGGGTCTTCGACTGCGGCCCGGGCGTGCTGTTCGCACCCGACACCGACGCCGACTGGATGCAACTCAGCCACAGCGCCTGACCGTCCGACGCTGGGGTTCGCCGGCGCGGGCGGTTCGCTACCATGGTGGAGCGGTTGCGCGGGTTCGGCGCACGCGGGTGTAGCTCAATGGCAGAGTTTCTGCTTCCCAAGCAGACGGCGCGGGTTCGATTCCCGTCACCCGCTCCAGCTCGTCGCGGTGGAGCCCGATCAGTGCCCTCGGTTGCCGGCACCCGGCTCCAGCACGCAGTCACCGCATACCCCTGCTGCCGCGCCCGCTCGTCCCGGCTCGGCCGGTGCCAGCCGGTAGACCAGGCAGCAGCTACGCCGCCGGAACCCGGCCCCGGGCGGGCCCTGCGACGTGCCCCGCAACGGTGGCCGGTTCAGCAGCCCGGTTACCAGTGCGTCAGCCCGGCTCCGCAGGTCCGGTGCGCCGGCGCCGAGCAGGCCCGGGACACCGTGCACCACCGAGGCGACGTTGCCCCACAGCACCTGCGGTGAGACCTCGTACCGGCTGCCTGCCTCGGCCAGCAGCCGGACCGGACCGGCCAGCACCGTGTCGGCCAGCGCCTCGGCCAGGTCCGGCCGCGGCGGCCCGGCAGCCGGAATCGCCTGAGCGGGCACCGAGAGCGCCACCGCGTTGCCCGGGCCCGGTTTCCAGTACAGCCCGGCCGGGTCGAGGTCGAGCAGGCCGCCGGTGAGCACCGCCACCCCGAGCGCCGGACAGACCAGCCGGCCGGTCAGGCCCAGCTGGGTCATCGAGACGGCGACCCGCAGCTCCACCTGGCCGGCTGACCGGCCGCCGAGTACCGCCAGCGCGGCGCGCACCACGGCGATCCGGCCGGCCAGGTCGTCGAGGAGTTCAGCGAACGGCCGCCACCCGCCCGGCGGCGCCGAGTCGGCCGGGTGCGACTCGAGGGCGAAATGCGGGCCCAGCCGCGCGAGCTCGTCCAGCAGGCCCGGCCGGCTCGGCAGCGCCGGGTCGGCGGTGGCACCCACCCGCTCAATCCATCCGGTCAGCGAGCCCGGTCGCCAGTCACGCCCGGGCCACGGCGTCGACCCGGCGGGCGGCCGGGTTCAGCAGCCGGTCGGCCATCGGGGCGAACAGCAGCCCGATCGCCGCCCACAGCAGGAGTTGCCCGGCGACCGAGTAGAGCCGGAAGTAGAACAACACGTCCGCCGGGAAGCCCGGATACCGGACCACGCCGTCTGCATCGGTCAGCGGCAACGGGGTCTCCGATGCCGAGGCGCCAAGCCCGGCGGTGATGGGCTGGCCGAACGAGGGCAGCAGCGCCATCAGGATGCCGATCGCCAACACGAACGCCGCACCGGCCAGCAGGCTGGCGTTCCAGGTGCCGAACCGGGCGCGTAGCTGCTGCCCGAGCCAGCTCGCCAGCCCCAGCAGCATCACCGAACCCAGGACCATGGC
Organism: Pseudonocardiales bacterium; assembly: GCA_030840415.1. GTDB lineage: Bacteria > Actinomycetota > Actinomycetes > Mycobacteriales > Jatrophihabitantaceae > Jatrophihabitans_A. Next base: position 14,504 of record JAVEEO010000373.1, read on the forward strand.
CAGGTACGCGGCGGTGCGCTGCTGGATGGTGTCGGCCTGCCCCACCGCCGGCGGGTTGGCGGGGTAGCGCAGGAACGGCACCAGGTACAGGCCGAGGAAGCCGGCGGCCGCGACCAGCAAAGCCAGTGGGCGCGGCCGCAACCGTCCGACCCGGCCGAGGCAGACGGCGTAGACGAGGGCGAACAGCACGCCCATGCCGATCCCGAAGGCGATCATCCCGACGCCCATGCCGATGTCGGCCTGAACGGTGCGGCTGAACAGTTCCGGCTCGGCCGGCAGGTCGGCGGTCTTGTTCATCAGGGCCTGTGCGGCATCCCGGCCGGCCTCGTAGTCGATGGCCCGCTGGATGTAGGGCTCGGCGAAGATCCGGCCGAACACGAAGGTCAACAGCCCGGCGAGCGCTCCGCAGAGCGCGCCGCGGGCAATGAGCTCCCGCTCCATATCGAGTCGTCCGGCCGCTGTCCGTACAGCGGGCTAGTGGCAGGGGAACCCGAGCAGGTGGCGGGCGTCGTGGACGAACTCGTGGATGTTGCTGTTCTGCCCGAACACCGAGACCGCGCCCTGGTCCACCCCGACCAGGAAGTACATCGCCAGCGCCAGGAACAGGGCGCCGACCAGCCAGAGGGCTGCCGTGCTGACCGGCACGACGACCGGGGTGGCGGTGGTGGTGGACGAGGGGTGGGTGCTGCTCATGTGGTGCCTCCTTCAGGGGATCTTGCGTCCCCTTGGTGGTTGGTGGGCGTCGTGATGGCGTAGCAACCTGACTCGCCGGCCCGGCTTCGAGCGACCGACTCACAGTGGCGCGACCGTGCCGGGTTCTCACCGGCTTCCCCACGCCATCACGCACTGCGGACGCTAACGTCCGTGCTGATACCCCGTCAACCGCTCAGCTGCTGTCACGCCAGGCCACCCACTCGCGCACCGCGCTCAGGTCGTAGGACGGGCCGCCCAGACCGATGGTGAACAGCCGCGCGCCGGCCTCCACGAACGCCGGTCCGACCTCGGCCGGGTCGCCCGGTTGCACCCCGACCGAGCGTTCGATCTCGCCGACGTCCCGGCCGATCTCGGCGCACCAGCGGGCCAGCACCTCGGATTTGTGCCTGAAGGTGTCCAGGTCGGAGAACGAGTGCCAGATGTCGGCGTGCCGAGCGACCATCCGCAGCGTCTTGCGCTCGCCGCCGCCCCCGATCAGCACCGGGATCTTGCGGGTCGGCGCCGGGTTCAGCTGCGCCCACCGCTGCTCGATCCGGGGCAGCGCCTCGGCCAACTCGTCCAGCCGGGAGCCGGCGGTGCCGAAGTCGTAGCCGTAGGCCTGGTAGTCCTTCTCGAACCAGCCGGAGCCGATTCCGAGGATCAGCCGCCCGTCACTGACGTGGTCCACCGTGCGGGCCATGTCGGCCAGCAGGTCCGGGTTGCGGTAGCTGTTGCAGGTGACCAGCGCGCCGATTTCGATCCTCGAGGTCTGCTCGGCCCAGGCGCCCAGCATGGTCCAGCATTCGAAGTGCTTGCCGTCCGCGTCGCCGTAGAGCGGGTAGAAGTGGTCCCAGTTGAAGGCGATGTCGACGCCGATGTCCTCGGCCTCGGCTACCGCGCGCCGGATCTCGGCGTAGTCGGCGTGCTGCGGCTGGATCTGGACGCCGATCCGGATAGGGGAAGAGGAGGAGTTCGTCACCCAGCCGACGCTACCGCGAATAGCCCGGCGGCGGCTGCCGGACCCCGGCCGCGGCCTGCTGCAGGTCCACCGCCAACTGCTCCTTGCGCATCCGCAGGTCGACGTAGAGCAGCGAGTCCACGCTGGCCTGGAACGGTGCCGCGAAGGTGGCCACCACGCCGGCACCGAGGGCCGCGATCACCAGGTACGGCCAGGACAGTGACCCGTTGCCATTGCCGAGCAGGCCGGCCGGCTGGTCACCGGTGACCGCGGCGGCCAGGATGCCGCCCGCGATGCTGACCACCCCGCCGGCCACCGACACGATGCCGAAGCCCAGCGCCCGGATCCCCCAGACCCGCCAGAAGGTGCCCCGGACCAGGTTCTGCGACCGTCGCAGGGCCGCGCCCAGTCCCTGGTTCTCGATGATCAGCGCCGGCACGGCCACCGCCCAGATCCCCCACAGCCGGATTCCCGGTGCCAGGAACAGCACCAGGCCCAGCGCCTCCAGCAGGCCGATCGCCAGCGACAGCGCGATCAGCCGCCAGACCCGGGAGCGCACCTTCGACCACACCAGCTCCAGGCTGGCCGTCCGCCCGACCACGTCCTCGGTGACCACCACCACGACCATGCCGGTCAGCACCGCGGCGATGGTGCTGCCCACCAGCGACAACCCGAACGCGCTGCCCACCAGCTTGCCCAGCTGGTTCCAGTGCACCACCGGGTTGGCCGGATCGCTCTGGTCCAGCACCTGCTGGCCGTGCAGGTCGGCGTAGCGCTGAAGGATCAGGGAGAGCACCGCCTGGACCGCGCCGGCCACCGCCGACAGGCTCAGCACGGTCTTGAGGTTGCGCCGGATAGCGGTGACGGCACCGCCGAGGACCTCGCTGACGTCCAGCGGCCGCAACGGGATGCAGCCGGGCTTGGGAGCCATCGCGCGGTAGTACGGATTGGCAGGCGGGAACCCACCGTAGGGCGGCTGTACCACGAACTCTCACCTCGTTCGGCGGTCGCGCGCCTACCGCGGGCGCAAGGCTGGTCGCCGCCCATCCTGGCAGAGCGCCCGTCGGTCGCGCCGGGGCCCGGCGCAACGAGCGGTCAGCGGTGCAGGGCCGCCTGCAGGACGAGCATGCCGACCCCCGCGACCAGCAGCACGAACATCACGACCGAGGCCAGCACGATGGCGTCCAGGAAGCGGTCCTCGGCGGCGGCGGCGATCCCGGCCCGTTCGGCGCGCGCGTAGCCACGCTGGCGCCGCGGTGAGGAACCGGCCGGATCGGGCCGGTCGGCTGCCAGCTCTCCCGCACCGCGCGCGGCACCGGGCAGTCGCCGGGTCCGCCGAGGAAGGGCACCAATTGTCACCAATCCAGAGTCGGCCCGGCAGTCACCGGGGTGAAGACCCGAGTTCGAACTGCAACCTAGGCGTGACCAGTCGGCAACCCCGATCGCCGACGACCCGCTCAGCTGTCGGAGGTCGCTACTGCCGGCTAGCGGTGGCTAGCGGCAATCCAAGACAGCGCTAGCGAGTGCTACCGAGCGTCCCGGCGCCGCCGACAGCGCGCCTCGCCGATGGGTTTCGCCGCCGGCGGGTCAGTCCAGCTGCTGGGCGCGCAGGTAGCGCCCGAAGTGCGGCACCGTGAACGCGATCCGGCCGCGGGCTCCCGAGTAGATCAGCCCCTTCTTCATCAGGGCGTCCCGGGCCGGCGACAGTGACTGGGGCTTGCGGCCGAGCAACTCCGCCACTGCCGCCGTCGGCACCGACTCGGGCTCGGCGGCGGAGCTGCTCGCACCGGCCGATGCCGGGACCGAAGGTGAGGCGGAGGCGGAGGCGGACACCGATACCGAGGCCATCCCATGCAGGTACTCCCGCTCGGCCGGGGTGGCCCGGTCGAACCGGGACCCGAAGAAGCCCACCGCGAGTTCCGCCTCGGCCAGCGGCGCGGCGACCCGGACGTCGGCGGCGGTGATCGGCGAGCCCGGCGCGACGTCCCAGACGGCCTTG
>JAVEEO010000427.1 GCA_030840415.1 Pseudonocardiales bacterium
ATACGCTTTAAACCCTTTACACAATAAAACGACCGGTGTTTCATGAGCTTGCACGAGCAGCCATGACTGCACCGAGGTCGCTTCGATCGAAGGGTCCGGGACTTCGTCAGACATCGCGCGGATGCACTCCCATCCCCAAACCGTCATCCGACGGGTACCCCCGAGTTCTGAGAGCAGGTGAAACACATGAAGAAGATCTCCATCCGCAAGGCGGGATCGGTCCGCCTCACCAGCCAGGTGGCCGCGCTGTACGGCGACCCGACGGGCACCTGGTGCCCGTAGTTCTCCGCTAGCCCGCGACGTCCGGCGGCGGTCGCTCTTTCGAGGGCAGCCGCCGCCGGACGCTCACGACACCGTCCGGGAGTGGACATGACCCAACCATCCGTCAGGCTCGATCCGGTCGAGCACGCCGATGGCCTGCCTGCTCACCAGCCGGTTGCCTTCCACGCATTGAGCTACCTCGACGACGGCGGCGAGGTGACTGTCGGGCGGATGGACGTGGGCGAATTCGTCGTCCTGCCCGATGAGGGGGCGCAACTATTGCGCAGGCTCGAGGAAGGCATGACGCCAGTCGCCGCGGCCGAGTGGTTCCTCGAAACCTACGGCGAACCCATCGACGTCCTCGACTTCGTGCGCGACCTGGACGATCTCGGTTTCGTGCGCCACCAGGGCGAAGCCGGTGCCGACCTCGGCCGGGTGCGTTGGCAGCGCCTGGGCAGGATGATCTTCTCCCCGGCCGGGGCGGTGGCCTACGGGCTGTTGATGCTGGCCTGGATCGTCGCGATGGTGCGCGAGCCGATCCTCATTCCGCACAACCACAATCTCTTCTTCACGCACTACCTGACGGTGCTCCTTCTCGCGCTGTTCTTCGGCCAGTTGCCGCTGATCCTGCTGCACGAGAGTGCCCATGCCCTCGCCGGCCGCCGGCTCGGCCTGCCATCGAAGCTGTCCATCGGCAGAAGGCTGTACTTCGTCGTCTTCCAGACGACGATGAACGGGTTGATGGCAATGCCGCGCCGCAAGCGGTTCCTGCCCATCATGGCCGGCATGCTGACCGACCTGGCAGCGCTGGCCGCGTTGACGCTCTTCGCCGGGGCCATGCGCCGGGGGGACGGAAGCTTCCCCCCACTCGCTGCCTTCGCCCTGACCCTCGCCTACGTGACGATGCTGCGGTTGGTGTGGCAGTGCTGGTTCTTCCTGGAAACCGACATCTACTACGTCATCGTGACGGTGCTGGGCTGCGTGAACCTGCAGGTCACCTCGAAGCAGGTGCTGCGCAACTTCTTCGACCGGCGACTCGGGCGGCCTCGCAGCCATGACCCGGCGTCCTGGCATCCTCGCGACCTCCGGGTGGCGAGGTGGTATGCCGTGCTGATCGCGGCGGGGTACGGGTTCCTGCTCATCACCCTGTGCGCGGGCTTCTTCCCGGCGATGTACCAGATCCTGAGGACCGAGATCGGTCACCTCACCAGCAACCACCACGACGGCACCGTCGGGCTGCTGGACGGACTGGTGTTCCTCCTTCTCGCAGGCGGTCAACTCGCTCTGGCCGCCTGGCTCTTCTGGCGGGGCCGCAGACAACAGGCGCCAGCCATCCCCAGCCGCTGATCCGGCCCTGACACCTCCAAGGACGTCCGATGACTGATAGAACAAAGAATGAGGCCTCGGCACCGAAGCACCGGTGGCTGACCGGCGAGCGGCAGGGCGACCGGACCGCGACCTGGCAGGGCCTGCTGCTGCCGCCGCCGGTCACGCCCGCCATCTGCGCCCACCGCTACCTGCGCGGGCCGTACACCGCGGCCGGGGCGTTGCTGCAAGCGCTGGTTCCACGGGCGATCCAGCGCCGGCCGGAACTGGTCGCGCGTCACGAGATCGAAATCCTGACCGCGGCCCCCGCCTTGCGCTCGATCGTTCCGGCGACCCTGGACACCCTGACGTCGCTGGCGGTTCCCGACGAACGCACCCGGTTCTATTCCGGCATGCGAACCCTGCGGCTGGCCCACGGCCTGACCGAGTTCGTGCGCGACTGCCTGCGAGACTGCGGCGAGGGCGCCCCCCGCTCTGTCTTCTTCGACGACGTGCAGCACGCCGACCGGACCGACCAGGAGTTTCTCGCCGTCCTGCTCAGGCGCATCGACCCCGCACTGCTCACCGTCGTGGTGGGAACGGGTACCGACTTCGGAGCCGGAGAACCGGTCGTTGCCCCGTCGGCGGCCGGCGCCGCCGGGCGCTCGGCGACTGGCGGCCTCGCCGAGTCGCTGCTGCGCTTCTGCGACCGCATCGAGTCGATCGCGGTGCCGGTCGCCGCCGATGGCCGGCCGGATGACCGCGAACTGGCCAGGGCATTCGTGGACACCGACTGCACCTCCGACGACCCGGATGCCGTCGCCGCCTACCACCGCATTCCCGACGAGGAGCGCCGAGCACTGCACGACGAGCGGGCCGGCCGGCTCGACGACTCCTCCGATCCGGCGCTGGCCTGGGGAGCGATCCCGCTGCACCGGCTGCGTGGCAGCCAGCCGCTGGTCGAGGGCGCCCGCGCCATGAGCCACGCCCTCAACGAATGCATGAAGCTCGGCTTCTACGACGCCACCATCGAGTTCTGTGAGCGGGGCAGGGCGATCGTGGACTGGGAGACCAACCCCGAACTGCGCTGGTTCTTCACCACCAAGCTGCCGACCTCACTTTCGGCCATCGGGCGGGGCGAGGAGGCCGAAGCGATCTGCGACGAAGGGCGCGCCCATACCCGCGAGCCGCTGATCCATCGGCAACTGGCTTATGCGACCTCGATGCTCTACATCCGCCATCTCCAGCCGCACAAACACGACATCGAGCGCGCGCTGGGCTGGATCAAAGAGGCAATCGCGCTCTCCTCGCTGTTCGAGGACCCCAAGGAACGCGAATTCGGCGTGGTGTTCAACCAGAACGGCAGGGCGCTGATCGAAGTACGCCGGGGCCGGCCCGAGGTCGCCCTGGAGCTGGTCGAAGCAGGCATCGCTCGCCTCGACGACTACCTCGAACCGGACCAGCACCTGTTGCACCGCTCGGTGCTCAAGTACAACCGGGCGCAGGTGCTGGCCGGAATGGGCAGGATCGACGAGGCGCTCGCCGACTACCGGGCCGTCATAGCGCTGGACCCGAACTATCCCGAGTACCACTTCGATGTCGCCAACCTGCTGCACCGGC
>JAVEEO010000452.1 GCA_030840415.1 Pseudonocardiales bacterium
TCGGCGATACGGCGCACCGTCCCGCGCTTGTGCTCCCACCACGTGCCCCAGTGATCAACCCACCGCACGATCAGGTGCGCTATGACGTCGTGGCGCTCTTGCCCGGATGCTAGCTTGGGACGACCTGCACAGCATAGGACTGGGCGAGCTCTTGCGTACGCGGGCGATCCGGCGCTCTTGCTCAAGCTCGACATGGCCGTAAGCGCACTCGTCCTCAATCGCCGCGTTGGCCCGCTCCGGTGTGAGTGGGCCGCACCGCCGGCCTGAAGATGGAGAACTCGATCTCCAGCCCGACGGTGAGGTCGTAGGAACCGCTGGAAGCGGCCCGCCGCCACGGGTAGTCACCGCCGCGTGGACGTCAGCTGGCGTACACCTGGAGCTCGGAGAGCTGCCCGGCGGGCCAGGCGGTGTTGGCGGTAAAGGTCAGCTTGATGTAGCGGACCGAGGAAGCGGGGAAGGTAACCGTGGCCGTGTTACCGGTCGCGGGGTTGAAGGTGTAGGCCGCCGAGGCCGCCAGCGTGGTGTAGCTGGTGCCGTCGGTGCTGCCCTGGACGGTGATCGTCTGGGTGCGCGTGCCCCAGGCGGTCGACGGCGGCAGGTCCAGCACGACCCTGCTCACGCTCACGGAGGACCCGAGGTCCACCTGCAGCCACTGCGGGAACGCGTTATCAGTGCTCTCCCAGTAGCTGCTGGTGTTCCCGTCCACCGCGTTAGCGGCAACGTAGGTCTGGGTATAGCCGCTCGTCGTCACCGGCTGGTTGAGCGCCAGGTTGGTGGCGGCCGCCGACGTGCCGGTGCCGGACACCGCGATGGTCAGCGGGCTGCCCGGCGCGCTGCTGTTCACCGACAAGGTCCCGCTGGCCGAGCCGGCGGCGGTCGGCGCGAACGTGACGCTGACCGTGCAGGAGCTGCCCGCCGCGAGCGACGTGCCGCAGTTGTTGGTCTCGCTGAACGGGCCGGTCACGCCGACCGAGGCCATCGAGGCCGCGGCCGCGCCCGGGTTGGACACCGTCACCGACTGGGCCGCGCTCGTCGACCCGACCGCCGTGCTGCCGAACGACAGGCTCGACGGCGACGCCGTCAGCGGCGAACTGGTGCCACCGCCGCCGGCGAAGGACATGGAGTTGATGTTCCAGCCGCCGTTGTCCTGGTTGACAGCGAGGGTCTGCTGGCCGGCCGCCAACTGGACGGTCGCGGCAACTGTGGACCAGTTCTGCCAGCCGCCGGTTGCGGGGATGCTGACGTTCCCGCTCAGGTTCGCGCCGGACGCGCTGGACAGGTGCAGGGCGTCGGTGACCGCGGAGGGGGCCGCGACGCGGAAGCTGACGGTGTAGGTCCCGGCGGAGGCCGCGTTGACGGTGTAGCGGAACCACTGCCCGCTGGCTGTCCAGCCCAGGTCGTCGCCGCCGCCCGAGTCTGACGTGGCCTCCAGGTCGATACCGTCGGAGCGGTAGCTGTTGGCGGTGCCATTGGTCGAGGTGGCGTTGTAGGCCACCCCTTGGCCGCCGGTGTCATAATTCTCGGCCTGCACGACGCCCGGCACCGCCGCCGGCGTCCCGCCGTAGGGACCTTCGCTGCTGCCGGTCTGCCAGCTGTTGTTGCTGAGCGTCGCCGTGAAGCCGCTGGAGTCGTTGCTGAAGGCGGAGAACCCGGAACCCACACCGGTCACGGAGTTGCCGGTGATGGTGGCGTTGCCGGTGGGAGCCGGATAGAACGGAGGCGAGATCACGATGCCGTTGCGCCACGGGTTCGTGATCGTGTTGCCGGACAGCGTGGTGTTGGTGGACGTAGAGAACGCGACCCCGTCGTACACCGACTGGATGACGGAGTTGCCGGTCACGACGGCGTTGCTGACGATCCCCGTGTTCTGGCCGTCACCGCCGTTGCCGACGTGCAGGGCCGGCTGTCCCTGGTTGTAGGCGTTGCCGCCGGATCGGACGATCACGTTGCCGGAGACCGTGGCGCCGGTCATGTCGCTGCCGTTCACCCCGAACCGGCCGACGCCGAGCCCGATGTAGCGCGCGGTGTCAGCGATGTAGTTATCGGTCACGTGGTGGCCGCTGCCGCCGTAGACGCCGATGCCCTTGCCGCCCCACGCGGCGATGACCGTGTTGTGCGACATCGTGATGTTGGTCATGGGGGTGTAGGTCTGACTGCCGTTATAAGCGACCGAGTTGATCGCCATGCCGTCGTCGCCGGTGCCGCGGATGAAGTTGTTGGTCGCGGTCAGGTTGCTCCCCGAGGTGCCGGTGAGCGAGACGTTGTTCAGGTTGCACCCGTCGGCCCAGATCGACGTGAAGAAGTTGTTCTCCACGGTCCCGCCACTGCCCGAAGCCCACACGCTGGACTCCACGTGTTGCACCCACATGCCCTCGATCAGCCAGTTGGTCCCGGTGGTGTCCTCGGCCCCGCCGCCGCCGTCGACCTCGGCCCGGCTGAGCGAGTCGGAGTCGATGTGGAAGTTCTCCAGCTGGCAGGAGTAACACTGGAACAGCGCGCCGAGCGGCGTGTTGTTCGGCAGCGGCACATCCCGGTAGACCTCGCTGTACCAGTAGCCCGCGCCTTCGACGGTGACGTTCTGCGCGACCAGGCTGCCGGTACCGATCACGTAGAACGTTCCCTGCGGGATCCAGAGGATCTTGCCCTGGGATGCCGCCTGGTTGATGCAGTTCTGGATGTCGGCGGTGCTGTCGGTCGCGCCTGGCGCGGCGGCGCCGTTGGTCGGCGTGTTGTCGGCCACGGCCCCGCAGCTCGTGATCGATATTGAGTTGGCGGGCTGGGCCGCGGGCGCCGGAGCGTCCCACAGGTCGATGGAGTTGATCCAGTAGGACGACGCCGTGTTCGACGAGTCCTTCTGCAGGCTGAAGGTGGCGCCCGCGGGGATCGGCGAGCCGCTGATGGCCGCGTGGAACTCGTCCCAGAAGTTCCGCGGGTCGCCGTCGGCGGGGTTCTGGCCGCTCTGGTTGTAGTTGTTGCTGCCGCCCTCGTACTCCCAGCTCTGCAGGGAGTTCATGGACAGCGCCTGGCGGAACACGCCGTTCACGTACAGGTCCAGGGTGCCGGTCATGCCGCTGCCGTTAGCGGAGTCCGGGATCGAGGCGCGGACGTTGATGAAGTTAATCGGCTGGCCGGTGTTATTGGTCCACTGGACGGACTGGCCGGTGCCGGTGAGCTGGGCGTAGGCGTGACCCGACGCCTCACCCTGCGGGCTGTCGTACTGGGTGGTCGGCGCCGAGGTCAGCGAGACCACGCTGGCGCCTCCGCCGAGGGCGCCCTCCGGGGCCTGGTAGGTGGTGAACGGGGTAGTGGCCCCGGCCACGCTCGGGTCCGGGGTGAACGGCGCCTGGTATGACGTGTCGGCCGCCTGCGCGTTCGGCGCGGCGGTAAGCGCGGCAACGGGGGCCCACAGCAGTCCTGCCGCCGCGAGGCACGCGACGACCAGCACCCGCAGGTGAGGCTTTCGGATTGGGGATGTCGGGGGTACGCGCAGCGGCTTCATCGGTTTCCTTGGGATGAGTCTGCAGGGCGGGCGAAGGCGTAACGGCCGGGGTGAGCGGTTCTGGCGGGCGAGGGGTGCGGCGGGCGAGGGGTGGGGCGGGGCGGAGGGGCGGTGTGCACCCCCCC
>JAVEEO010000104.1 GCA_030840415.1 Pseudonocardiales bacterium
CGTGTGCCAGTCGGCGAGGGAGACCAGCAGCACCAGCACCGCGACGAACACCGCGTACTGGATGCCCAGGCTCACCCGGCGTCGCTGCCGGCGGGTCAACCTGGTTCGGCGCACGCCGGCGGAGCCGCCGGGCGTGTCAGCCAGTTGGCTTGTCACCGATCCACTTGCTGTAGAGGGTGTCGTAGGTGCCATCGCTCTTGGCCTTGGTCAGGGCGGCGTTGATCTTGGCGAGCAACTCGTCGTTGGCGTCCTTCTTGACCGCGAACCCGTACTGCTCGCCGGTGTCGAGGTTGGCAACGATCTCGAAGTCGGAGTTCGCGGCGTCCTTGAGCCAACCGTTGACCACCGGCAGGTCCTGGACGATCACCTGGACCTGCCCGCTGCGCAGGCCGTTGAGCTCGGCGTCGGAGGTTTCGAACGACACCGGGTCGGCGCCGTGCGCCTTGACGTAGTCCTCGCCGGTGGTGGAGGCCTGCGAGCCGACCTTCTTGTCCTTGGCCGTGTCCATCGAGGTGATGCCCGAGCCCTTTTTGGCGAGCAGCGCCTGGGTGGCATCGAAGTAGGGCAGCGAGAAGTCGAGATTCTTCTTGCGCTCCTCGGTGATCGTCATGCCGGCCGCCGCGACGTCGCACTGGCCGGCGTTGAGCGCCGCACCGGTCTTGATGTTCTCGAAGGGCGTGTCGACGATCTTCTGCTGGACCCCGAGGTCCTTGGCGACCAGGTCGATGAGGTCCACGTCGAAGCCCACGACCTTGCCGTTGTCGATCGACTGGAACGGCGGGTAGGGCAGGTGGGTGCAGGTGGTGAGCTCGCCCGACTTGACGAGCTTGATGCCACCGGTCGCGGCGGCATCGGTGGACTTCTTGTCGCTGCTTCCACAGCCGGCCAGCAGAACCAGTGCGGCGGCCACCAAGGCCGCGCGCGCCGTGAACGTACGGTGCATGGGTGCTCCCAGGGTCGCGAAGGGCAATCCTCGCACCGACGGACCGGTTTCGCCGTTGAGGTGCGCCGAATGTCGTCTTCCACTGCAGTGTGCGACGTCAGCGGGATCGCTTTCGCCTCCGGAACCGATCAGCCGTGCCGCAGACGACATGGTAGAGGTATCGGCGCGGTAACCGGGTCGGCCGTTGAAATGTCGGCGCCGGGGCTGTCAGATGTTGGATTCCGCCGCCGGTGCGGCGGGCGCGGTCGTGGGTGACCCGCCGCCATCCTCGGCGCGTTCATCGCCGATGCGGCGACCGAGGCCCAGGCTGTAGGCGGTCATCGACAGCGAGCCGTAGGCGTAGCCGTCGATGAGAACCTCCGGATCACCCGCGCCGGTGGCACCGGCGAGCCCGGCCAGATACAGCGCGGGCAGGAAGTGGTCGGGCGTCGGGACGGCGCTGGGGAAGTCCGGGTGCGCGTCCAGGGACGCGAACCCCGTCGGGTCGGTGAGCATCCGTTCCTTGGCCGCGCCGTCGAAGCGCTGCGCCCAGTCGAAGCCCTCGTCGACGAGTCGCCAGTTCATGCCACCGAGGTTGTGCACGACGTTGCCACTGCCCAGGATCAGCACGCCGCGCTCGCGCAGCGGGGCGAGCCGGGCGCCGAGCTGCAGGTGGTAGTCGAATCCCTTGTCGGCGTTGATGCTCAGCTGCACCACCGGAATCGAGGCGTCCGGGAAGGCGTGCACCAGCACCGACCAGGTTCCGTGGTCGATGCCCCAGCTGTCGAGGTCGGCGCCGACCCAGGTGGGTCGAACGATCTCGCTGATCTCGTCGGCCAGTTCGGGCAGGCCGGGTGCCGGGTAGTCGACCTCGAACAGCTCGCGCGGGAAGCCGTAGAAATCGTGGATGGTGCGCGGCCTCGGCATCGCGGTGACCGCGGTCGCGTTGACGTACCAGTGGGCGCTGATGACCAGGATGGCGCGAGGTCGGGGGACCGTGGCACCGAAGGCCCGCCAGGCCGCGGTGTAGCGGTTGTCCTCCAGCGCGTTCATGGGGTTGCCGTGGCCGATGAACGCGGCGGGCATCGCCTGCCCGTCCGTCGAACTGGTCTCGGTCATGCCGGCTCCTTGCTGCGGCGACGCCTGATCGATGCATCGTACGGGCGGTCACAGGCCGCCGGTCAGGCTTTCGACGACGGCGCGGACCGGACCGCGGCGGGCATTGCGGTAGCCGGTACCGGCCCACAGGTGCACGCGATGCGGGTCACCAGCGGCAGCCGCGGCCCGCCGCAGGTCGCGGGTGAGGTGGTGGATCGCGGGGTACCCGGCCGGCGCCTGGGACTCGTGCGCGTCGATGAACCGATTGCGCAGACCGCGGGCGTAGCGACCGGTGAACGCGCGGGTGATCACCGTGCCGGGAAAGCCCGGATCGGCCAGGGCGTCCTGGTGGGTCGGGGAGGCGCCGCTCTCGTCGGTGCGCAGCAGCAGGGTGCCGACGGCAACGGCGCCGGCACCGGCGTCCAGCAGCGCGGCGACGGCTCGGGGGCCGTCCACGCCGCCGGCGGCCAGCACCGGCAGCCCGGTCGCGGCGATCGCCGCCCGGGTGAGCTCGTCGGTGCGGGTCGGGGTGATCTGCCGGTGCGGGTCATGGGTGCCGTTGTGCCCACCCGCGTCGCTGCCCTGCACGACCAGCGCGTCGGCGCCGGCCTCGGCGGCAGCCCGCGCCTCGTCGACCGTGGTGACGGTCACCAGCAGCCGGCTGCCGGCGCGGTGCAGCGCCGTGATGTCGGCCGGTCGGGGCAGGCCGAAGGTCACCGACACCACCGGCACCGGATCGGCCAGCAGCACGTCGAGCTTGTCCTGCCACCAGTCGTCGTCGGTGCGTGGCGGGATGGCGGACAGGTCGAGTGCATATCGGTCGGCCTCGGGCTGCAGGCGGGCGGCGTAGCGGAGATAGTCGGCCTCGCCGATCGGGATGACGTTCGGGGCGAACAGGTTCACCCCGAACGCCTCGGTGCTGCCGCGCAGTTCGGCGAGTTCGGCGGCCACCGCCTCGGGCGTCTTGTAGCCGGCGGCGAGGAACGCGAACGCGCCGGCCTCGGTGGCGGCGGCGGCCAGTCGGACGGTGGTGGGGCCGCCGGCCATCGGGGCCGCGACCAGTGGCAGCGGGCTGCCCAGCGGGTTGACCGAACGGGCCATCGGGCGATCCTCCTCCGGGTGAGCGGCTCGGTCCCGGGGACGAGGGCCCGGCAGCAGCCACCGCCGGGACGCCTCGCGCGGGGTGAGCGCGGTAATGGTGAGCATGCCCGCGACTGGTCGGCACCGCGAGGTGCGGCTATCGTTCTACCCGTCTCACGGTTGGCGTGAGACGGCGCATCCGCAGCGAAGACCGGTGAGAATCCGGCGCTGTCCCGCAACGGTACTGCCCCGCAAGGGGCGAGCCCGGCCGCCTGCCTGCGTCACGACACCTGTCCTCGGAGGAAGGGCGGTTCGGATAGGCCTGCGCGGATTCCCGCGGTTGGTCTTGGCGAGCCCACTTCGTCCTCCCGGGTAGATCGGAGGATGAGTTCTATGAAGCGTTGGTGGACGACGCCGGCGTACGTCGCGGTGGCCGTGTCGCTGCTGGCCACGGCCGGCTGTTCGAGTTCGGACACCGCGCAGCCGGCGGCCGGCGGCTCGGGTCCGGCCAGTTCGAAGGCCGGCTCCAGCGCCAGCCCGGTCTCCCTGGCCCAGTTCCCGGTGACGGTCGCAACCGGCGGCAAGACGGTGACGATCACCAAGAAGCCGACCCGGATCGTCTCGCTCTCGGCGACGGTGACCGAGGACCTGTTCGCGATCGGCGCCGGTGCCCAGGTCGTCGCGGTCGACAAGACCTCCGACTACCCGGCCTCGGCTCCGCACACCAGCCTGGACGCCTATCAGCTCAACGCCGAGGCGGTCGCGGCCTACCACCCCGACCTCGTCGTCGAATCCGGACTCACGCCGGCTCAGGTGGGCCAGCTGGAGGCACTGAAGCTGCCGGTGATCGGCGAGCCGGCCGCCGGCGACCTCGAGCAGGTCTACCAGCAGATCACCGACCTCGGGAAGGTGACCGGCAACGCCTCGTCGGCGGCCGCGCTGGTCGGCTCGATGCGGCAGAAGATCGCCGGCATCGTCGCCTCGACGCCGAAGCCGCCTGCCGGAGCCACCTTCTACTACGAACTCGATCCGACCTACTACTCGGTCACCACGTCGACCTTCGTCGGCCAGCTGTTCAAGACGCTCGGCCTGACCAGCA
>JAVEEO010000105.1 GCA_030840415.1 Pseudonocardiales bacterium
GACACCCTGTCCCAGTCGGTGAGCATCCCGTCCGGCTGTGTCGCGACGTTCAGCTTCTGGCTGCACATCGACACCGCCGAGACCACTACCACCACCGCCTATGACACGTTGACCGTCAAGGCCGGCAGCACCACCCTGGCCACCTACTCCAACCTCAACAAGAACACCGGCTACGTCCAGAAGTCCTTCACCGTCCCGGCCGGCACCACCAGCGTCAGCTTCACCGGCGTCGAAGACTCCTCGCTGCAGACCTCGTTCGTCATCGACGACGCGGCCTTCACCGCCAGCTGAGGTAGCCACACCCTGCAAGTAATCCACCAGCAAGGCAGTCGTTCGGGCCAGGCATCGAATCGATGCCTGGCCCGAACTCCGTGCTCATCCGACCGGAGCGATGGTCAGCACCGGCGTGCGGCCCGGCATTGAAGTGAGCCCCGACGGATCGACTACGCTCGTTTCATGCCTTCAGATGCTGCTGAGCGGGCTCGCAATGCAATTGCGCAGGGCAGCGCGTGGTTGTCGAGCGAGGCTATGCAGGGACTGCTTGCCGCGGTCGACGACGCCCATCCCGACAGTGCTGTCGATGAAACCTGGTTGCACCTGAACGAAGAGCTTCCCTCCTGGCTCGTGGCATTGCACAAAGGCGAAAGTGGCGGCGTGACTTTGCCTGACGATGTCACGGACGCCCTCCGGCATGCCCTCGAGCTGGAGCAGCAGGCAGCAATCCGGTTCGATTTCCGCAGAGAGGACAACGGTTACCGCGAGCGCTCACAGGCACTGTCGGGAGAGTTCGATGCGGACACCCGCGCTCGCATCCTGGAACTCACCACTGAGCTCGGGCTCGTCCGTCCGTCACAGCCAGAATGGACAGAGCACGACCGAACCCTGATTCTCGGCGGTGCGCATCGTTCGCCATTACAACGTGCCACCTACGCCGCTCATCTGGAGTCGGCTGGTTACCAGTTGGGCGAGCCATACTTCCTGGGCAGTCCGCGCCTGCTGATGGATCAACCGGACGAGCGGGCACGCACCGCGGACTACGCGCCTGGCGCCGTCGACGAGTTCGACCTGATGATTGCCGGTGCGCGGGAGGCGTTCGGCTTCAGCTCCGAGGACGTCGGCTTCCTTTGCGGCTGTTCCACGGTTGAGATGATCTGCCCGCAGTGGCCGTGGCGAGATACTGCCGCCGCCGCGCAGACGCCGCCCCGGTTCACTCACGAACGAGCCGCCATCCTCGACCGGGCAGCGGGGGCGCCGGGTACGGTGCTCTCGGCGAGTACGGGCCGACCGCCCTACCGTCCGGATACGACAGACACGCTGGCCCTCTGGGCCCGGTACGCGCATCCGGCAGCGGGCGAACGGTTGCTTGTGGTCACGACCCAAGTATTCGTGCCCTTCCAGACTTTCGACAGCCTGAAAAGGCTCTATCTCGCGCACGGCGTAGAAATAGACACGGTGGGCTACGGAGCCGATTGGAGCGGGCGAGAGGAAACACCGGAGTTATTGCTCCAGGAAACCCTGTCGGGTATCCGCTCGGCCCGGCGGTTACTGGTCGAAGCCGCACAAGCGCTCGCGGCCTGACCGACGATCTCTCTCGCATATTCCGGTGGGACTCAGCTGCATGCACTGCCGTTCGGCTGACGCTGTCACGGCAGCTGGATCAGCCCGGTGACCCGATAGGGCTGACGCCGCCCCGTAGCTCGATGGTCGGTTATTCTCGTTCCTGATCGCTGCATGCCTATCCGGGGAGAGCCGCATGGCTAGTGCATCCGAAGGACCGGGCCCACGGGCAGGACATGCCGACCGGGTACTTCGCGAAGCGGCCAAGCGCGCGATTCTTCGTGACGACCTATTGCACCTCGCCCTCGAAGCCGAGACCGCGGTGGGAATCGTGAACCGCAAGGACCTGCGCGCCGTTCATCCCAGAACCGATTGCACCCTCTTCGAGCGCGCGTTGGGCCTACTCACCGACGCCGACGACCAAGCCGATGAATGGACCTCGCGCTGCCGATATCGGATGCAGTCCGCCGCCGTCACGGGATTTTCCGAGCTGATGGGAGAACCGATCGCGGCGGCGGGAACCACCGAGCGGCTCTTCGCGACGGCCCACGAGCTCACGCACGGGCATCCACCTGATTCCTGGGACACCTTGATGTCCGATCTGGTCGCCGAGCTCGAGATCGGGCTCCGGCGGGCAAGGGACCTGCGCATCCGCCGGCGGCACCAGGAAGCGGAGGAACTCCTGCACCGACCGTCCACCGACTTCTATGGGACCGGCGCCGAGGCCGATTACGCGGAGTACCAATTTCAACGGATCTGCGCGCTGATTGCGCAGGATCGGCCGGCGGAGGCTTCGGCCATCGACGACGAAGCCCACTCTTACTGGCAGAACTCAGCGACGGTGATCGAGTCCAGCCTGCACCGCCTGCACCATGGTGTCGGCTTGGCTTTGCTGGCCGAGGGCCGGATAGCGGAAGCGATCACCCGCCTCGACGAAGGCCGCGAGCTACTGCGAGCCGACACCATCCGCGGCACCCGGCGGGCTGACCTTGCCCACGAGGTCAAGCTCCTGTCGCTGTTGCTCAGCAGTGTGTCCGCACGTCTGGCGCTCGGGTCGGCGCTGCCGAGCACACCCGCGAACGTCGCACTCGCCCGCGCGGACGTCCGAAACGTCGCCGGTCAGTTGCTGGCCCAGGCCGTCGACCTGCTCAGCAGTCTGCGGGTGCGCTGGCGAGTGGTGGCGCGCACCCGCAGTCCACTGTCGGTCGCCTTCCGCCGCATCTACGGTGAGATCGCGCTGATGGCAGCCGAGTTGGGCACCGCTGATGCAGCGCACCTCGGGCTCGTTGTCGCCACCACGGTGAAGCAGACCGGATTCGCCCTGCTGCTGAGAGAGCAGCGTTCGCTGATGGTCCCATCGGTGCGCGACCTCGTTGAGCGGATCGTCCTGGCCGAGTACGACCTCGACAGTGCGAGGGCGGGCGAATCGTCGTTCAGTGATGCTCTTGCCAAGGTGTCGAACCTGCGAAACGCGCTACTGGACGAGCTGTCACCCTTGCTGGCGAACCTGATCATCCCGCAGGACCGCACCCTGACACAGCTGTTCCGAGCACTGAACGGTCGGCACGCGTTGGACTACCTCCAGGTTGACGACGTTCACGGCAAGACCCACTGGTTCAGGTCGGTTGCCGACCCGAGCGGTTCGGTCTCCTTCGACGAGATGGAATTCGGGCCTTATTGCAGGCAGTTCCTGCATGGCAGCGACGACGAGCAGGCCCTGAGCCTGACCATGACTGAGGTTCGGGCCGATGATCCGATCTGGACCGGGCTGGCCACGGAGCTGTTGCCCCGCTCTCTACGAAGGACACTCGGCGCCCGCGACAAGGTGATCGAGCTGGTGATCTCCCCCCACGACGAGCTCGGCTACCTGCCGTGGGCCGCCCTGCACGTGAACGGGGCGCAGCCACTGGTGACCGCGGCGGTCATCACCCAGACGCCTATGTTGGAATGCTTGACCGGGCACTTCCCCACGCAGGTATCAGACAGTGCGCTGGTGTGCCTGACCGGTCGCTCGTCGAACGGTTCCGGGCTCGAGGGGCTCGACATCACTGCCGAGTCGCGCGTGTGGGAGCTGCCAGACCACGACGGCTCGCCCCCGATCTACCGCTGCCTGTTCGGCGCCGGAGAGGATCCGGTCGAGCTTGCGGGGAGCCTGCCCGAGATACTGGGTGATGCGGACCTTGCCCGATCGTTCGACCTGGCCCACGTGGCCGGCCACGGAAAGGGCAGCGGCCTCGCCCAGGCAGTCCGGCTAGCGTCGGGATCACTGACCGCAGGCCGTGCTCTGAGCCTCACCTGGCCACGAGCAGTCATGCTGCGCGCCTGCCATGTCGGCAAGACCACAGACCTGCAGGCTGCCGAACCGTACGGCATGGTGATGGCGCTGCTGGCCGGCGGTGCCCGTACGGTGCTGGCCGGATTGCTACAGATCTCCGACCCGGGAACAGCCGAGATCTTCGCCAGTATCGTCGCCCGGTTGGCTGCCGGAACCCGGCTCGAGCAAGCGCTGCGCGAGGCCCAGCTGGAGCACCGGGAGGAGAACGTCTACCGGTGGGGGCTGCTCGGCGCCTACGTCATCTGATCGGTCCACGGGACGCGGCGATAGCCGCAGCCAACCACTCTCGACGCCCCGGGTCGGTGGCATACCGATCCAGTTGGAACCAGCGCTCGCGCCAGGCGCGGTAACCGTCCTCAGCACTTCCCCGCGCCATGCGGTGCTCCTCGACCAGCCGGATATAGCCCGGCATCATGGCCGAAGCAAGGGGATTGCCCTCACCGCGCCGGGACTGCCGCTTGCCGGCGAGCCAGGCCGACAGCGCCTCCACCGCCTGGTCGTCCATCCGGTCCTGGGCCAAGCAGTCCGCGAAGTCCAAGCGGCTCGGCAGCACCGCACCCGGCATCAGCAACCCGAAGGCCAGTCGAAGATGCACGAGTGGCCGCTGGAAGCGGGACGCCAAGGGCTCGAAGCCGCCTCGGCCGTCGGGAACCTCCGCTTCGGTGGCTCGGTACGCGGAACGGAACGTGTCCAGGAAGAAGGCCCGGGCAGCTGCCCAGTCCTGGAACTGGTCCGGTGGCCGCAGGCCGTCCCGCTCGAGACCACCACACAGCGGCAGCACCAGCAGGCAGGCACGGGCCGTCATGATGCCGGGATTCTGGAAAGCGGTGACCTGTGCCATCCGTTCCTCGTCGACGCCGTGTACCAGGCCGTGCATCCGTTCGATCTCCGCGGCCTTTTCCAGTGCGTCCCGGCCGAACTGGCTACCCTCCACCAACTGGTCGAACATGCCGCGCTGTTCGCCAGTCTCGTCGAGGTGCGCGAAATCGGACGGGCGGGTCGGCGGCGGCCCGGACTCCTCCTGTCCCCACAACCCCAGGGCACGCTCGACTGTCCGGCAGGCGGTGCCAGTCTCGGCGAGTGCGAGTTGCAACATCGTTTCGTCGAGGCCTAGTCGCAGCCGTGCCGGCTCGGCAGGCACGGTCGAGCTGTAGCTCACGTACCGCTTCTTGGCCTCGCCGTGCCAGAGCCAGGCCTGGCTGTAGCCGAACGGGGTGTCGCGCTTCGATTCGGCAAGTGCTCGCGATCTGAGAGTTCCCAGCCCGCGAGGGGCCCAGTGTGGCCACGGCAGTCGCAGGTAACTGGTGGCCAATCTGATGATGAGCTCGACCGCGGCCTGACTGGCCGGCTCCAGTTCCTCGGGTGACTCGAAAGACGCCTTGACATCCTGGGTCAGCTCCCAGGACGACTCGTAGTACAGCCAGCCGAGCAACCAGAGTGTCTGCTGCTGCTCCACCGGAGGTGCGCTGGTTCGGGAGCTGTCCCACGATCGGCGAAGCTGCGCCTGGGTGGCCACGATCCGCTCGACCAGGTCCGGTGTGGTGGTGAGCTGCTTCGCACGGATGCCCTGGCAAGCCTGGAGAAGCTCGGCGTCGCTGAACGGTTCGCCGGTCGGCGCCAGGTCGGCGTCGTAGCGCAACCCCATGAACGCCGCGTTCCCGGCAGGCTCCTCGGGACACCTGGCAACGACGAAGAACTCCTCGATTGCACTGGCCGGCAGCGGCTGCGGGCGGGTAGCGAGAGCACGCACCTTGATCCGGTATTCGCCGCGCGGCAGGCCAGCCAGCCGAGCCGTCCAACGCCATGGCCGGCTGGTGTCCCGGATGAGCGGTGGCGGCTGCACCTCCGTTCCATCGCGGTAGAGCCGGCATTCCAGCGCTAGGTCCTCGGCCAGATCGGCCGGCTCGAAATAGGCCCCGATGACGATCGACTCATGCTCGACGAAGGCATCGTCGAGCTCCAGGCCGATCATGAGGGTGTCACCGGCAACCCAGTGGTTGTCCGGCTGTGCTGTGAGCAGCAGGCTCCTGACCAGCGCCAGTGCCGGCTTCGCGGTCACCAGCCGGCTGTGCCGCACCGCCAGGGGCGGGACGCTGGCTAACCGGTGGCCCTGCTCGATCGGAATCGCCGAGATCGCCGGCACGGTCCCGTCACCCAGCTCATCGGAAAGTTCTCGATGGGCCGGCAACTGCTCCTCGACGGTGGTGAGGGCCGCGCCGTCCCAGCGGGACTGCAGCAAGGTCGCGTGACCGACTCCCCGAAGCGCCAGGCAATCGGAGTCCAGGTGGTGTTCCTTCCAGGCAGCCTCGATTTCCCGATGCATGGCGTAGGCCTCGGCAGCCGGCTTCTGGAGCCAGGACCAGGGGATATCGGCCGGGTAGAGATCCGGACGTTGCCGATCGTCGCGATCCGAGCCGGTTGGCTCGCGCAGATCCGTGATCGCGGCATACCGCGGCAGCAAGGCGTACATGGACGGCCAGCTCCGGAGTACGTCCCGGACGAGGCGGGACCTGCCGGTCCACCACGGGGCGCCGTCGACCAGGAATTTCAGAGCCTTCGGCGCACCGCGATGCGGCGTGCCAAGCGTCACGACGGCCCGGCAAACGTCCCAGTTGCCGTCTGCCACCCAGCGACGTGCCACCAGGCCCCCCATCGAATGTGCGATGACGAGTACCCGGTTCCGCTGGCCCCTGAGACCAAGGCGATCCAATCGGGTTTCTATCAACTCTCCGAGCTTTGCGGCAGACTCCTCGATTCGCTGCCGGAAGTCATACGGAAACACCACCACTCGCGCTTCAGGATTGGGCTCGGCGGGATCGCCCCAGTCGATATCCCAACCCCAGACGCCGGCGATCTCCTGCACGAAGTCGCGGTACCCGTGAATAATGGAGAAACCGGGAAAGAGAGCGGTCGACTCGATCACTCCCACCGGCGTGAGTGGCTCATCGACGGCCAGCCCTTCCGGCCGTAACAGCGTCTGCGCGATGCCGCTGAGCCTGCCGCTCCAGACGATCTCGCGTCGGGCATTGGCCAGCACGCTACCGCCGATTCCCGGGATGACTACGGCAAGCCGCACCTCGGACGGGAACGCGTGGGCCGATGCTTCTGCAACCATGGCCGCCATCCTGCCGTCTACCGAAGAACCTCGTGTATCGCGGGCCCAACCCTATCCCTGGCGAAATCGCTGCGCGTCATTCGACCCGGACGCCTGGGGTATGCCGCGCCCGGCGTCAGCGCCATTGCCTGGAAGCGGCCCCGGCAGCCTCACAGCTGGGCCCGGAGCTCCTCGAAGAAGGCAAAACAGTCACGTGCGATCTCTTTCCTGCGATCGTTCTCGCCAAGTCCCGGGATTTCGGTTGCATCCTCACGATCCCAGTCGAAGTGCGTGACCGCGATATGGCACCGGGGCGGGTAGATTCGCTCAGGAATCCAATAGGTCGCCCACGCGCCGGTGGAAGAGAACCACGCCACTCTCAGGTTACGATCGAGGTCTTCCGACTTGCACCCCAAGGAATAGCAGTTGCCATTCCGGTAGAAATAGCTCTCGTAGTACGCATCGCCGGCGATGTGGCGCACTACTGCCATGAGGTGCTGCCCCGAAAATTCGCGAGCGAGCGAAAAGTCAGCCGTAAACACGCCGGTGACTACAGGCATCGACCTCTCCTTTCGCGGTGACGCTGTATGGCGAATGACTGACAGGCGGCCTTGATAATCCGCGCGCGGCATCCCGGTCGTCACAGTAAGACGTCCAGCGCGGGAAGTAAACGGACAGCTAGGCCCTTGAGTCAGCAGACGTGTCGGCTCCGCTCCTCCGATGCGCTACCGGTCGGAGCCCGGCCCGGCCGGAGGCTGAGCAGCTCCTTCAACTCCGTCTCCTACGCCGGCCTTCGATTCCTCCCATCAAGTCAGCGTGCAAACGAACTCGCGACGTCTGCTTCCATATCGAAAAGGGAGGCTGAGACTTTCCAGGCGCCCACTACATCAGCACATGCGGGACTACGGCCCATAACGCACGAAACCCGCACCGTTGCCACTCGCCTATACCAGGACCGAAGCCGCCCCTTCCGAGCCAACCCCAAGCTGCAACCCGCTGAGATCACCACTTTGGTCGAGGCATACCACGGCGGCGCCTCAATCAAAGCGCTGGGACGCCGGTTCAAGCTGCATGAGCAGACCGTCTGGGCTCACCTTGAGCGGGCAGGTGTCGAGTTGCGCCCGCAAAAGTGCTCAGCCAGCGCCAGGTCGGCGAGATCATTGAGCTGTACCGCTCAAGGGAACCTGGCGTCGAATGCGGAGTCGTACGTGTCCTTTAGCGTTTGGGCACGGGTGGCGTCTCGGAGGGTCACACTGCCTGACGTTTCGTTAGATAACTCCCAGAAGAACTGGATATCAGGCTTGTTCCACGAAGCCGAGTAGTCAACGCCTGGATGGCGGACCTCGTTTAGTGCGCTTCTGCCGGTGAGATTATCGAATTCATACGAGAGATACTCGAATTGGCCCGTCCAGATCGTCCCATAGCGGTAGACGAGGATCCTCCTGTCAGTGATGACAATAAACGGGTCGGTGCTGTGCACGCCATCCGGCGCAGCGAAGGCGTCGGCGGGCAGGTGACAATGGATAGGTTCGTTGGGGTCGAATAACTCAGCAACTGCGTCACAGACGGACGAGAGCGCCTCGAAACCAGAGCGGCGTGCCGCTTCGGCCAATTGGGATGTTGATGCCATGAGCAGACCCGATCGTTCGGCGTATCTGATGGCATGAAGCTACCTGTCGCGCCGGTCTAAATTGTCAAAGAGAAACTGAACCTCCCCGGCGAGTCCGCAGATTCTGTCCTTGACAGGGTGGGTCATCAAGTAGTCGTGTACGCGCAGGAGCGCGAGTCACTCTGCGTCATGGCAAGATTGATCTCTTGTCGACCATCGTCGCTGGGCGCACCAGCGGATCTAGAACGACAGCTGCCCCAAGCTCGGCCGCCTTGTCAGCAGTCTGAAAGAACGCGGCTCACCCCCCTGATTTGTGCACCTGAGAGAGCTGCTTTCAAACTCTGCGCCCCTGTTGGAACGGGCCCTTGAAGCTAGTAGGACTCCCCATCCCGTGGCTAGAGCTGCTGGGGTTCGGCGTTTGGTCCGGTTTCGACCGAACCACAAGCTGTAACCAGCGAAAATCTTCGCATTGGTGCAGTTGTACTGCTCGGGTGCCTCGGTCGCGGCACTGGGGCGGCAGTTTGACTTGCATGAGCAGACGGTACGGGCTCACCTGGAACGGGCAGCCGTCGAGCTGCGGCCACAGCAAGTGCTCACGCCTGACCAAGTGATTGAGATCGCGGAGCTGTACCGCTGCGGCGCTTCCCTGCGGCAGCTGGGCTGCCAGTTTGGGGTGGCTACCGGCAGCATCAGGAACTACCTA
>JAVEEO010000477.1 GCA_030840415.1 Pseudonocardiales bacterium
GATCACCAGCGAGCAGGGCCCGGCACCCTTCGAGCGGTTCCGGGCGGCCTATGAGCAGCGCTGGGGTGCCGACCGGATCGGCGTCTCGGCGAGCGGCCGGCCGGTGGCGCAGCCGCCGGACTGGGCGATGTTCTCCCACGACGCGGTGCTGCTGGTCTCGGCCGCGCTGACCCTCACGGCCGGCGCGACCGGGCCGCCGCTGCTGGCCGCCGTCGAAGGGGTGTCGGTGACCGGGGCCAACGGCGACCAGCGCGGCTTCGGCCCGGACGACCGGGAGGGGGTGAGCGCCGGCGACATGTACTTCGGCCGGTTCGCCGGGATGCGGTTCGCCGCGGTGACCGACGACGCGCTCTCGACCCGGCTGCCGGTGGTGGCCCAGTGACCGGGCTCAGGTCAGCGGGCACCCGGGTCAGGCCTGTACCCGCCAGCGGGTGGTGCAGGCGTCCGCCGCGGTCAGTTCCAGCACGCCGGGCGCGCCGTTGCGAGTGAACGGCAGCCGGCTCTGGCTGGTGCCGGCGATGCCGCGGCCCACCGCGTAGCCGGCCGACTGGAGCGCCGCGATGGCTTCCAGCAGGCTGCTGTGGACGGTGCCCGGGGCGGTGAAGGTCACCACGGTGAAGCCGCTGCTCAGCTGCTGCACCCCGTCCAGCCGCGCACCGGCGGGCCGTGGCAGGCCGGCGGGAATGCCGGCCGGCCAGGCGAAGCCGGTCCCGGCCGCCGGCGGGCATCGGCTGGCGGACTCGGCCGGCCGGTCGGCAGACCCGGTACAGCCGGCGGCCAGGCCCGCCGCGAGCAGGACGAGCGCCGTGCTGGCGAGCCGGCGGCTCAGGGCAGCCGCCGGTTGCCCAGCGGTCCGGAGCCGACCAGCTTGCGCAGCTGGTCGAGGCCGGACCGGACCCGCAGCACCGGGCTGCCGGCACCCTGGCGGCGCGCCATCGCCCGGACCGTCTGGGCCAGCGCGTCGCGGGCGTCCACCGAGGGGGTCCAGTCCAGCTCGGTCCTGGCCCGGCCGGTGTCCAGCAGCGGAACCGAGAAGGCCAGGTCGATCCAGCCCGGGTCCAGCGGCTGCAGCCGGGCCCGCCAGCCGGCACCGGCCAGCAGGCTCAACGCCCTGGCCGGCAGCTGAACCGGCCTGGCGCCCAGCGCGGCGGCGACGTCGTCCCGGGTGACCGGCGGTTCGGCGGCGATGTTGAAGGCACCGCCGGCCCGCCGCTCGATCACCCGGACGATGGCCTCGGCCAGGTCGTCGGCGTGCACCACCGGAATGCTGAGCCTGCGGTCTAGCGGCAGCACCGGCAGCAGCGAGAGCAGCCGGGCCGGCAGGTAGCCGGGCAGCCCGTAGCGCAACAGCGCGCTGGCCGCGTCCGGTTGCACGACGAAGCCCGGACGCAGCCGGCTCAGCACCATCGACTCGGTGCCGGCGACCTCGCGCTGGTAGTTGTCCAGCAACCGCTCGGCCGCGGCCTTGTGCTGGCTGTAGGCCAGGCTCGCGATCCCGTCCCGGGCGGCGGCCTCGTCGACCCGGCGGCCCGGGGCCGCGGAGTAGGCCCCGACCGAGGACATGTGGATCAGGTGCCGCACGCCGGCCGACCGGGCGGCCTGCAGCACGGCCGCGGTGCCGCCGACGCCCAGCCGGCGCAGGTAGCCGACGTCATGGGACGGCTGGAAGCCCCAGGCCAGGTGTACCACCGCGTCCACGCCCGCGAAGGCGGCGGTGAGCGCGTCGGCCGCACCGGGGTCGGTGAGGTCCACGCTGTGCCAGGAAACCTTGTCGTACGGAGCGCCACCGTCCGGGATCCGGCGGGCGATGCCCACCACCTGGTGCTCATTCCCGAGCCGGCGCAGCAGCGCGGTGCCGACGTTGCCGCTGGCTCCCGTGATCGCTACCCGCATGGTGTCCAGTGTGCCCGCACCTGCGACGCTGCCGGCTGTCAGAAATCGCTGCAGCGGTGTGCCGACGGTTGCGCCGGGCCGCACCGGGCGGTTGACTGCTTCAAGGGCAAGAAGCGCCGTCCAGCAATCAGGGGGGCCTCGATGTCCTATTCGCTTCCGCGCCGCTCGCGAACCGCTCCGGACGGCGGCGGGCAGCCCAAAGGCGCCACCGCCCAGCAGGCCGGTGCCACCCAACCCAGTGCACCCGCGGGCTACAACACCCCACAGCAGACGGCCCTGGCGGCCGTCACCTCCGGCACCAGCAAGGCGAGCCTGAAACCGGGCAACGCGCTGGTCGGCGGGTTCCTGGCCGGTGCCTACATCGCCTTCGGAGGCCTGCTGGCGATCGTCGTCTCGGCCGGGCTCGACCCGAAGCAGTGGGGTGGCCTGATCACCCTGGTCACCGGGCTGGTGTTCAGCCTGGGCCTGATCCTGGTCATCGTGGGCGGTGCCGAGCTCCTGACCGGCAACATGGCGCTGGTGCCCATCGCGGTGCTGTCCGGCCGGGTCAGCGTCGGGCAGCTGCTGCGCAACTGGTTCTGGTTGACCATCGGCAACCTGGCCGGCTCGGTGTTCGTGGCCTATTTCCTGGCCGACCGCACCGGGGTGATCTCCAGCCACGGCGGGATCACCGCGACTCAGAGCTTCGCCCGGCTGGGCGCGCTCTCCATGAGCAAGGCGGTGACCGAGACCCACTTCGAGCAGTTCCTGCGGGCGATGGGGTGCAACTGGCTGGTGTGCCTGGCGGTCTGGCTGGCGCTGGCCGCCCGGGACGTGGCCGGCAAGATCCTGGCGATCATCTTCCCGATCACCGCCTTCGTGGCACTGGGCTTCGATCACGTGGTGGCCAACATGTTCTTCCTGCCGGCTGCGATGTTCCTGCACACCGGCGGCGTCACCGCCTCGAACATGCTGCTCAACCTGATCTTCGCCTACCTGGGCAATGCGGTCGGTGCGGCGGTCTTCGTCGGCGCCGCCTACTGGTACCTGTACCTGCGCGATCAGCCGGCCGACTGATCCCTGCTCGGCCGCGCATGCCGCCGCGCGACAGAATTGCTCAGCGGCGCCGGTTGTCCAGCCGCCGGAACATCTTCTCCCGGCGCTGCTGGGTGGCGGTGGTGCGCTGCTCGACCGCCCGCCGCTGCCGCACCTCGGCACCGGTGCCGGCCGGGTAGCCGGCCTTGACCAGCCGGTGCTCGGCGGTCTCGGTCAGGAAGCCCAGCGAGTACAGCAGGCTCATCAGCAGGCCGCCGAACGCGCTCAGCGCCCGGATCCAGAACGGGCCGGGGACGGCGAGCAGCAGCACCAGGATCAGCGGCGAGATGACCATCGTCGAGCGCACCACCTGGCGCATCGCCCAGTGCCGGGAGGTGGTGTCGTACAGCACCCAGCCCGACAGGTGCGCGGGCAGCCTGCCGCCCAGGCAGTACCACAGCCATTGCACCGCGTTCGGGCGCCGACGCCGGCTGCTGTCGTCCATCTCTTCACGATATCGCCGTCGAACTCGGCACCAGAACGGCTTGGCGGCGCTCGGGGAACCGGTAGTGTCAAAAGAGTCCGTCCCCCTCCAGACGGGGCTCGAGTCAGCTCCGATCTCGGTCCCCGCAGGAAAGTCCGCGCTGGCATCGGCGCAGTCAGGTCGCTCATGCCCCTCGCGTCGTCTCCCCCCGTACCCCCACAGTTCCGCGTCCCACCCGTACGGCCCCCCGGCCGCGGCACCGCGTGGACCGCCCGTTGACCGCCACCACCACAGCCGTCCCCGGGGCCGTTCGCGGCAGCGACTTCGCGGCCCTCTGCCGGCAGGTGCGGGCCACCGACCTGCTGGAGCGCCGCGGCCGCCACTACCTGCTGCGGATCTCGGCCACCGTGCTGGCCCTCGTCCTGACCTGTGCGGCCTTCGTGCTGCTGGGCGACTCCTGGTACCAGCTGGGCATCGCGGCGGTGCTGGGCGTGGTCTTCACCCAGTTGGCCTTCCTCGGCCACGACGGCGGCCACCAGCAGATCTGCCGGTCCCGGCGCGCCAATGACCTGATCGGCATCGTGATCGGTGACCTGCTGGTCGGGCTGAGCTTCGGCTGGTGGCTGGACAAGCACAACCGCCACCACGCCAATCCCAACCACGAGGAGCACGACCCCGACATCGGCGACTCGGTGCTCGCGTTCACCACCGCGCACATCGCGGCCCGCACCGGCGGGGTGTTCCGGCTGATCGCGCGCTACCAGGCCTGGCTGTTCTTCCCGATGCTGTGCTTCGAGGGCCTGCAACTGCACGTGGCCGGCGTGCAGTCGCTGATCCGGGGCAAGCAGCGCCGCTACCGGCGTACCGAGGCGGTGCTGATGTCGATCCACCTGCTCGGCTACCTGGCCGCGGTGCTGCTGGTGCTGTCCCCGGTCAAGGCGCTGGCCTTCGTCGCGGTGCACCAGGCGGTCTT
>JAVEEO010000498.1 GCA_030840415.1 Pseudonocardiales bacterium
GAGGAGATGCCCTACGACCACGGCCTGATCTTCCAGGACGGCCGGCCGCTGGTCTATGACTCCGGCGACTTCCCGGCGTCGCTGGCCAAGCTGAAGAAGCTCGTCGGCTGGGACGACTGGCCGGCCTACCAGGCCGCCGCCCGTGCCGAGGGCCGCCGGGTCGGCATCGGATTGGCCTGCTACGTCGAGGGAACCGGCGTCGGGCCGTACGAGGGCGGCCACGTCCAGGTGGAGACCACCGGCAAGGTGAAGGTCGCCACCGGCCTGACCTCGCAGGGCCAGGGGCATCAGACCGCGTTCGCGCAGATCGTCGCCGACGAGCTCGGGGTGCCGATGTCCGACATCGAGGTGGTCACCGGCGACACCCGGCGATTCCCCTACGCGGTAGGCACCTTCGCCTCCCGGGCGGCGGTGATGAGCGGCTCGGCGATCGCGCTGGCGGCCCGGGCGGCCCGCACCAAGATCCTCAAGGTGGCGGCCGAGGCGCTGGAGGCCGAGCCCGGTGACCTGGAGATCGTCGATGGCATGGTCCGGGTCAAGGGCAGCCCTGGCACCGAGATCTCGCTCGGCACCGTCGCCGTGCTGTCCAACCCGCTGCGCTATGCCTTCGACGAGGCGTCCAAGGCCGCGACCCAGTTCGCGGTCGGCCATCCCGACCTCGCGCCGGTCGGCGAGGACGACGAACCGGGCATCGAGGGCCGGGACTACTACTCGCCGATCGGATCCACCTTTGCCAACGGCATGCACGCGGTGATCGTGGAGACCGACCCGGACACCGCCGAGGTGAAGATCCTGCGCTACTGCGTGGTGCACGACTGCGGCACCCTGATCAACCCGATGATCGTGGCCGGCCAGGTGCACGGCGGCGTCGCGCAGGGTGTCGGCGGCGCGCTGTACGAACGGATGGCCTACGACGAGAACGGCCAACTGCAGAACGCCTCGTTCATGGACTTCCTGATGCCCTATGTCTCCGAGGTCCCCACCGAGATCGAGATCGATCACCTGGAAACGCCCTCACCGCTGAACCCGCTGGGCATCAAGGGTGCCGGCGAGGCAGGGGTGATTCCCAGCGCCGCGGTGTTCGCCGCGGCCATCTCCGACGCCGAAGGGTTCCAGATCACCTCGATGCCGATCTCACCCAGCGAGCTGTTCGCACTCCGGACGGCACGCGCTGCCGCCGGCCACCAGGAAGGGGACCGGTAAGTGAAGCTGGCAGGCGAGGCGGTGCTGCACGCGCCGGTCGATCGGGTCTGGACGGCGCTGCGTGACCCGGCGGTGCTGGTCGCCACCATCCCGGGCTGCGAGCGGCTGGTCGCGACCGGCCCGGACAGCTACGACATGACGGTGACGGCCGGGGTTGCCTCCATCAAGGGCAGCTACGCCGGCACCGTCTCGCTGGCAGAACTGGCTGAGCCGAACACCTTCCGGATGCTGGCCTCCGGCGCGGGCGGTCCCGGCACCGTCAGCGCGGAGGTGACGGTCACGCTGTCCGAGGACGGCAGCGCTGGTGAGGGCACCCTCGTGCGCTACGACGCCGACGCGGTGATCGGCGGCGTGATCGGCGGGGTGGGCCAGCGGATGCTGATCGGGGTGGCCAAGAAGCTGGCCGGCGAGTTCTTCTCCGGCGTGGACGAGGTGTTGACCGGCCGCCGGCCGGCCGCCGCCCCGGCGCCCGCCGGAACGGCCCAACCGCCTGCCGGCATGCCGCAGGCTCCGGCGGCTGCGGTCTTCACCGCCCCTGTCGGCCGGCCCGGGCCGGGGCTAGATTCATTCCTGGCGGGCGCGGTGTTCGGGGCAGCCACCGCGCTGCTCGGTGTGCTGGTGGGTGCCAGGACCGCCCGGTTGAACAGGAGGTCGAGCTGATGCGCGAGTTCGTCGCCGCGGCCGTCCAGGTGGCACCGGTACCCGGGCCGCTGACCGCTGCCAGCGTGGCCGCCAACACCGCCCGGGCGATCGAGCTGACCCGGCGCTGCTCCGCCGCGACCGGTGCCGAGCTGATCGTGCTGCCCGAGTCGGTGACCACCGGCTTCACCCCGGGCATCGGCGCCGACGAACTCTGGGACCTGGTCAGCGAGCTGCCCGGGTCGGTGCTGCAGCCGTTCGCCGACCTGGCCGCCGAGCTCGGCACCCATCTGGTGCTGGGCAGCTACGAGCAGGGCCCCGAGCGGGGTGTGGTCTACAACGCCGCGGTGGTGCTGGGCCCGGCCGGTGAGCTGCTCGGCGTCTACCGCAAGACCCACCCGTTCGGCACCGAGCGTGCCGACCGCGGCGGCTGGGTCACGCCGGGTGAGGACGTCCTGGTGGTGGACACTCCGCTGGGCCGGGTCGGGGTGATCATCTGCTTCGACGGCGACTATCCGGAGCTGTCCCGGATCACCGCGCTGGCCGGTGCCGAGCTGATCTGCCGGCCGTCGGCGTTGTTGCGCCCGGCCGACATCTGGGAGCTGACCAACCGAGCCCGGGCCTACGACAATCACGTCTACGTCATCGGGGCGAACGCCACCGGCGTCGATCCGGGCGGGGTGATCTACTTCGGCAACTCGATGATCGTCACTCCGATCGCCGAGGTGATCGCCCGGGCCTCGTCCCACGAGTGCTGGGTGTCGGCCCGGTTGGACCCGGACACCGCGATGCGCGCGATGAGCCCGGGGTCGTCGGTGCCGCAGACCTTCGACCACCTGGCCGACCGCAACCTGGCGCTGATCCGTAAGAACGCCGACCTCCTGCTGAACGAGGGCCGGACGTCGTTCAAGCTCGGCTGAGCAGCCCTGCGCGTTACCCAGCCGCGGCAGGGAGAACTGCGCTGCGGGGTGCAGTTGCCACCAGCACCTATCGG
>JAVEEO010000508.1 GCA_030840415.1 Pseudonocardiales bacterium
CCAGTTCTGCCGGGCCGTCCTCGGCCACCGCCCGCAGCCGGGCCAACTGGTCGACGATGGTCTCTGCCGCCCGGGCAACGCTGTAGGTGGGCAGTTCGTAGCAGTTGCGCAACCGGGACAGCACCAGCGCGGCCCGGGCCCGGCCGGCCTCGGTGGTCGCCAGCAGGGTGCCCGCCCGGCCGACCGTCAGCAGCGAGATCGCCTCGGCCAGGGCGTTCCACGGTTCGACCAGGCGATCCTCGGTCACCTCGCGCAACTCCTGCCGGGTGAAGTTGGTGCGCTGGTATTCCGGAGCGGTCAGTGCCAGGTAGAACCGGACCAGGTCGCGCGGCACCTCGGCCAGCAGGGCCGTCCCCCGGATCAGGTGGTTGCGGCTGGTGGAGAACTTGGCCCCGTCCAGGTTGTAGAACTCGTTGCAGACGTTGCTCTCGGGCAGCACGTACCGGTCGCCGTGGGCCATCAGCAGCACCAGGTCCATCAGGCCCCAGTGGTAGGTGTTGTCGAAGCCGTGGAAGTACACCACCTCCGCGTCGTGCTCGGCACGCCACAGCTCGTCGACGGCATCGGGCTGCTGCTGGCCCTGCTGGCCGGCCGCCCACCAGGTGCTGTAGATCGAGGCCGGCATCGCCTCGGTCCAGGGATAGAGGATCTGGCCCGGCGTCTCGGCGAACGGGGCCTCAATCCCCCAGCCACTGCCCGGCATCGTCATCGGGATGTCCGGCAGCGGGCCGTCCAGCAGTTGGCGGATAAGCTGCATCGAGTGCGGCCGCCACCGGTCGGCGCGGGCGGCGAAGTAGTCGGTGAGCCGCTGCCGGTACTCCTCCATCGGCAGCACCAGCACGGTGTGCTCGCGGTAGTGCACCGGATCGGAGGCATCGATGGTCGAACGGGGATCCAGCAGCTCGTCGAAGCTGTTGGGATGCCCGCAGTTCTCGCAGGTGCCACCGCAGCTGCCGGCCAGGCACACCGGGCAGGAGCCGCTGACCAGGCCGTCGAACAGGTAGGTGCCGCTCCGCTCGGCATACGGCAGCCGGACGGTCCGGGCCCGCAGCCGGCCGGCCTCGTAGAGCCGGGTGACGAAGGACAGCACCGTCTGGCGGTAGCGGTCGTCGATCGGCGGCAGGCCCGCCATCGAGATGCCCATCGCCGTCAGCGAGTTCTCGATCGCCGCCGTCGACTCCTGGCACAGTGCCTGGGGCGTGGTGGCGCGCCTGGCCGCCGATGCCACCACGTAGGTCTGGCTGTCGTCGGTGCAGGTCGTGTAGATCACCGACCGTCCGAGGGCCCGCAGGTAACGGGCATAGACGTCACCGGCGAGGTAGGGACCGGCCAGGTGTCCGACGTGCAGATCGCCATTGGGAGTGGGGGTCGCGGCGATGATGATCGCGGGGCGGCCGGACCGGTCCTCCCTCTGCTGTGGGCTGGTCATCCCTCTTCCTGGTGCCGGTCGGTGAACTTGGCCGCGAGCTCGGCGTCCCACCAGACCGAGTACATCTGGAAGTCGGCGTCGCCGTCGTTGACCACCTGGTGGGTCGATCCGGGCTTGAAGTGCGCGATGTCACCGGCCACGAAGGGCACTTCCTCCCCCTCGCAGTGGATCTTCGACGAGCCGGTGAGCGCGATCCAGATCTCGTACTCGTGGTGGGAGTGCGGGCCGGAGGCCGCACCGGGCGCGACCACGCACCAGGAACCCTCGAACGGCGCGTTCAAGGCCGGCCAGGGCATCAACCGCTGGGCCCTCAAGCCGTTGTCCAGCTTGAGCTCGTCGCGGGACAGACTGCGGATTTCCATGTCTCTCAATGCCTTTCGACTAACTCGGTACCGGGACGGTCGCCACCAGCTGGTGGCTCGGCTGATGGGCAAGCAGGTCGCGCACGATCTCCTCCGACCGGACCGCCAGCAGGCTCAGCAACGAGTCGGCGATGCCGTGGGTGGCCTCGTTGACGCCCTGCAGGTAGCAGCCGGCCCGGACCGACGGCGGCAGGTTCATCCGGTAACTGCGCGAGACCGAGACCTCGTCGACCGAGACCGAGGCCGCCAGGTCGCGAACCGCCTTCGGCATCTCACGGTTGAATCCGGTACCCAGCAGCACCATGTCGCAGCGCAGCTCCTCCGAACCGCCGTTCTTACGGTCGAGCAGGGTCAGCACCACCTCGCCGTCGCTCATCCGGGCATCGGCGATCTCCGACATGGTGATCATCTTCAGCCGGTCGGCACCGGTCAGCTTGTCCAGGTACATCTGCCGGTACAGCACGTCCAACAGCGCCGGGTTCAGGCCGGAGTAGTTGGTGCGGTGCATCTCACGCAGCAACTGGTCGCGTGCCTCGGGAAGTGCCGCGTGGAACTCGTCGACGAAGGACGGGAAGAACAGCTGGTTGGTGAACTTGCTGTTCTCGTAGCAGTTCAGCCCGATCGAGCGCATCACCATGGTGCACTGGGCGTTCGGGAACTCCTGGTGGCTGGCCCACAGCATCTCCGCCGCGCTCTGGGCACCGCCCAGCACCACGATCCGGTGTTCGGCAGCCCGGTCCAGGCCGATGATCCGCGAGGAGAACTCGGTGCTGTGGATCAGCCGCTCGCGCGGCAGCCGGGCGAACTCGGACGGGATGTGCGGGTCGCGACCGCCACCGAAGATCAGGTTGCGGCAGGCGATCTCACCGCCGTCGGACAGGCGCACCACCCATTCGCTGACCTCGCCGTCGGAGCCGTAGCCAGGCTCGATGCCGATGCACTTGCGGCCGGACTGGATCTGGACATCGCTGAGGTTGCGAGCCACCCAGCTGAGATAGTCCGAGATCTCCATCCGGTACGGGGTGAAGCTGCCCAGGTTGATGAAGTCGTCCAGCCGGTTGGTGGCGTGCAGGAAGTTCACGAAGGAGAACTTGCTCTGCGGGTTGCGCAGCGTCACCAGATCCTTGAGGAAGGACACCTGGCTCTGCGACCAGGGCAGCAGCAGGCCGCGCTGCCACACCACGGTGTCGTGCTGCTCGACGATGACGGTCTCGCGGGCGATGTCGGGCGCCAGTTCCTCGAGGGCGACTCCCAGAGCGAGGTTCGCGGGCCCGGCACCGATGGCCAGTACTTCTACTTCCTGCCGGTCCAAGGTGTTTGCCATTCTGGTCATCGCGGTCACCGCTGTCCGGCAGTCGTGGCACTGGCCTCGCGGACCAGGTCGACCAGGTCGGAGATCCGGCGGGCCGCCTGGTAGGAGCGCAGGTCGAGGGTGATCCCCAACTGGCTCTCCAGCTGGGACAGCGCCTCCAGCGAGCTCAGGCTGTCCCAGTCGTAGGCAGCCAGCACCGGGTGGTTGTTCAGGTCCTCCACTGACTCGTGCAGGACATCGCTGAGGATGTTCACCACGGTGTGCTCTATCGACGCTGCTTCGGTCATCTGGTTGCTCGCTCTCTGTCGGGTTGCGTGATCCAACTGGGCGCCGGATTCCATCCGTCGCGCAGGTCAAGGGTGAAAGTGCCGTCCTCGGCGGCCGGGCGGAATCCGGCCCGTTCCCAGAAGGGGGCAGCTGTTGCGTTCTTGCTGGAGGTGACGAAGCTGCCCTGCAGGGTGGTGGCGCCGGCCTGCTCGGCCCGGGACGCCAGCCAGTCGACCGCGGCCAGCTCGATGCCCCGGCTGAGTACCCGGCAGCTGAGCACCATGTTCAGCACCCGCCAGGTCTGCTCCCCGCAGTCCACCCAGAACGCTCCGACGACTCCTTCGTCGCCGAACCGGTCCGACACGCTCAGCGAGGCGACCAGGTGGTTAGGGTCGGTGGCCATCGCGGCCGTCCGGGCCTCGTCGAAGCGGATGCCGGTCAGGTTGAACTGGTTGGTGCGGGCGGCCAACTGGGCGACCCGGGACACCCCGAACGGGGTGACCGGCTCGATCCTCAGTTCGATGCCCAATGCCTGCAGGTAATCCTCCGAGGATCCGAAGCCGCCCTGGAAGTCGTTGCGCAGCGCCCGGGTCCGGTAGAGCGCGGGCCGGTCCCGATCGGTCTCGGTGAGCTCCAGCACGTCGAACCAGCCGGGCGCCAGCAGCGAGTTGACCAGGTGCGCCGGATCGCCCTCGGCCGAGACCAGGACCACCTCGGGCAGTTCACTGGCCACCTGACCGCGCTCGAAGGGCGAATCGTCCATGAAGACGAACGACCCCGTCGACAGGCTCAGCGACTCCGCCGCCTGGCGCAGGTTGTCGGCCTTGGGCGACCAGTTCACCGCCGTCACCGAGAAGGCGTCCGAGCGCAGCAGCATCTCCGGATGGTTGCCCAGCGCGTCCTCGACGATCTCGGCGTCGTTCTTGCTGGCCAGCACCAGGATGACACCCTGCTCGCGGAGCCGACGCGCGCTGCGCTGCAGGTTGAGGAAGCAGGAACCGGGGTACAGCCCGCCCAGCTCCACGCCGGTCGCACCGACCTCGCCCAGCACCCCGCCCCACAGGGTGTTGTCCAGGTCGAGCGCGAGCACCTTGCGCGACAGGCCCATCCTGGCCTGGACGATCCGGGCCACCTGGCGGGCCAGCACGTGCAGGGCACCGTCGGTGTAGGGCAGGTCGGCATAGCGGTGCAGCCGGGCGTCCCGGGCCGGGAACGGCTGGTCGGCCAGCAGGCTGACCAGGTCCACCACCTGCACCTGGCGGTGGTCGGCGGCCAGCGCCAGCAGGTCGGCGTTGAGCTGGTGCCAGGCCCTGGCCAACTCGGCCCGGGCCCGCCAGCTCAGGAAGCTCTCGCGGACCTCGGCCGGCAACGGCAGGGTGTGCAGCACCACGGTGGCCGCACTGTGCTTCGTCACCGACCCGATCAGCGACCGGAAGTCCTCCAGCCGGGCCTGCAGGTGGCTGGTGACCGCCTCGACGTCGCCGCCGCTCCAGTCGCCGGGCAGGAAGTAGGACTCCTCCATCAGGCAGGCGAGGACGTCGGGGTCGCCGCCCTCGGCGAACGCGCCCGAGCCGAGTGCGAATTCGAAGTTGCCGTAGTCGCCCACCGAGATGGCCGGCAAGGCTCCCACCCCGACCAGGCTGGTTCGCAGCAGCGGTTCGAACGGGCCGACGGTGCAGGTCGCCAGCACCGCCAGGGTGACCGGCGGCAGGTCCGCGTCGGCGGCCTGCAGGCCGCCGAGCAGCCGGCCGAGCTTGCGGGCCAGTCCGGGGTCGGTCAGTTGCACCAGGCCGGCGCGTACTTCGGCGGACGGTGCGGAGCGCTCCTCCACCGCGCTGCGCACGGCCTCCAGCAGTGTGCTCGAGTTGCTCATCTATCTGCCGGGGGTCAGATCTGGACCAGCGTGCAGTACCACCGCATGCCGATCGAAATGCCCGACAGCGCCACCAGATCGCCTGGTTTGACGTCGCCCCGCTGCAGGGCCTCGCCGAGGCTGATCAGTTGGTCAGCCGCGCCCATGTGCCCGTGTGCGGCCGACACCTCGGCGTTGGTGTGCTCGATCGTCACGCCGAACGGCTCGGCGACCTCCTCGATGGTGTCCGCACTGTCGTTGATGTAGATGATGTGGGCCAGTTGGTCGGTGGTGACACCGGCACGCTGGCAGGCCTGGGTGATCACCTCGGTCATCCGGTTGCTGAGCTTCTCCTGGAACTCCCGCAGCCGCTTGGGGTCCTTGCCGAAGTGGCTGAGCACCCGCTCCAGCCCGCTGGGAGCGGTCGCGGTCGACCAGTCCGCCGGCGGCCGGGGACTGACCGCGCCCCCGAAGTCGCAGCGGAAGAAGTCGCACAGATCCGGGTCGGTGAACTGCGCGGTCGCCAGCCAGCGCAGCTGGTCGTGGCCG
Organism: Pseudonocardiales bacterium; assembly: GCA_030840415.1. GTDB lineage: Bacteria > Actinomycetota > Actinomycetes > Mycobacteriales > Jatrophihabitantaceae > Jatrophihabitans_A. The sequence goes on from JAVEEO010000508.1 coordinate 5,772, forward strand.
CGGCGCAGCACCGTCGCAACCGCCCCGTCGCTGTGGACCGCGTTGTTGACGTTCATTCGATTACGGTGGAACTCGCTGACCCGGTTCACCGCCACGAACAGCGCGGTCTGCAGATCGGGCTGGATGGCCATCTGGCCGGCGATCAGTCCCAGGCCGGTGACGCCGGAGGCGCAGCCCTCGTTGAGCAGCAGGGTCTGGGTGGTGTCGATCCCCAGTTCCCGGGCCAGCGCCGCCGAGGTGTCCCAGTAGAGGTAGTCCGGCATCTCCGAGGTGGCCAGCACCACCAGGTCCAGCTCGGAGGGGTCCATGTTCAGCTCGGCCAGTGCCTTGCGCGCGGCGTCGGCGGCCAGGGCGGTCGCGGTGACCTCGGGAGCCGCCCGGTGGAAGTTGGTGTAGCCCCACCGCACGACCCGCTCCGGATCGGTGACGAAGTCCGGTGCGGCCTCGGTGACGTCCTGGTCCTGGCCGAAGGCGTAGCCGAAGGACAGGATGCCGAAGTCGACGACCTGGCTACCGGGAGCCCTCTGGAAGTCGCCGTCGGCGTTGGCTTGAAGGATGCTGGTGGTGTCAGCCATCAAGGGCTCACTTTCGCTCACGTCGTTGTGTGGATGACCGGATCGAGTGCCAACGAGGTGGACTCCGGCAGGCTTTGCGCCGCCCTATCCTGACCAGCGACGTTGTACCGCTCACTGCAGTAATGACTGCACTACGGGTTACATCTGGTCTTATCGATTTTTATGAGTATTGTTCCTGGCGAACACCAACCCCTAGCTTGTTGCCATTGCTGCGCAACGCAGCAGGAGGCGCTAATGGACGATGTCCCCAGCGCTGGGATTAAATTCGAGGTGCTTGGTCCGCTTCGGGCATGGCGCGAAGGCGCCGCACTGCCGTTGGGACCAGTGCAACAGCGAGTAGTCCTGGCGGTCCTACTGCTGCACACGAACCGGCCGATCGGACGGCAGCAGATCATCGATGCCGTGTGGGGCACGGCGCACCCTACGCATGCGGTCAACCTGCTCCAGCGGCATGTCTCGGCGCTGCGCCGGGTCCTGGAGCCGCAGCGCTCTGCCCGCGCGGCCTCGGACCGGGTGGTCTGGACCGATGGCGGTTACCTGTTCACGGTCTCGGCCGGCAGCCTGGATCTGGAGCAGTTCGACAGCAGCGTCAGCGCGGCCCGGGCGGCCCGGGTGGCCGGTGACCTGCCCAAGGCGGCCGCGGCGCTGCACGCTGCCCTGCAGTTGTGGCGCGGACCAGCTTGTGACGGTTTGATCAGCCCATTCCTTGACGCTCAACGCGAGCAACTGGCCGAGCGCCGGATCAGCGCGCTGGAGGAGCGCATCGATCTGGACCTGGCACTGGGCAACCACCTCGACGTCATCGCCGAGCTGCGCGCACTGGTCGCGGAGTACCCGTTGCGGGAGCGGTTGCGCGGGCTGCTGATGTCGGCGCTCTACCGCTCCGGCCGGCAGGCCGACGCCCTGGCCGCCTACCAGGACGCCCGCCGCCAGCTGCGCGACGAGGTCGGCGTGGCACCGGCCGCACCACTGCAGCGGCTCCAGCAGCAGATCCTGGCCGCCGACCCGGACCTTGCTCCACCGGCCCCGCCGACCGTCACGGGACCGATCACGCTGAGTAGCCAAAGTGTGACGCGCGAACAAATTCCGATGCCTGCGCAACTACCTCGTGATTTGTCCACTTTTGTCGCCAGAGACTGCGAACTAACTCGGTTGAATTCATTGATAAACGACAAGAAAGTGGACTCTGACGGGCCCATAGTGACTGCGATCTGCGGAATGGCAGGAGTCGGCAAGACGACCTTGGCAGTGCATTGGGCGCACCAAATCCGGGACCAATTTTCAGATGGGCAAGTTTACTTGAATCTTCGCGGGCACGACCCGACCGAGCCCGCGATGGACCCGGCCGACGCGCTGCAGGCAGTGCTGGAGGCCTTCGGGGTGCCCGCCGGGCAGATCCCGGCCGGGCTGGAGGCCCGCGCGGCGCTCTACCGCAGCCTGCTCAGTGGCCAGCGCGTGCTGATCGTGCTCGACAATGCCCTCGACGCCGAGCAGGTACGCCCGCTGCTGCCGGGCTCGGCCGGCTGCCAGGTGATCCTGACCAGCCGAACCCAGCTGACCAGCCTGGCCGCGATCGACGGTGCCCACCTGCTGGGCATCGAGCCGCTGTCGAACTTCGATGCCCAGGCGCTGCTGGCCCGTCGGCTCGGTGCGCAGCGGATCGCCTCCGAGGCCGCCGCGGTCGAGCAGATCATCACCGCGTGCGCCGGGCTGCCGCTGGCGCTGTCGATCGTGGCCGCCCGGGCGGTGCCGGGCTTCCCGTTGACCGTGGTCGCCGATCGGCTGCGGGCGGCGCGGGGCAGCCTGGACGCCTTCGACGCCGGCGACGAGACCGCGAACCTGCGCAGCGTGCTGGCCAGCTCCTATCGGTACCTGAGCCCGGCGGCCGCCCGGGTGTTCCGGCTGCTGCCGCTGCTGCCGGGCCCGGACTTCGCCAGTTGCGTGATCGCCGGCCTGGCCGGAATACCGATGTCGGAAGTGGATTCACCAGTTCTCGAGCTGCGCCGGGCCAACCTGATCAACGAGGTCAGGCCGGGGGTGTTCAGCTGTCACGAGCTGCACCGCGCCTTCGCCGTCGAGCTGAGCCGCAGCTACGACACCGAGGTCGAGCGGCACCAGGCACTGCGCGGCCTGTCCGAGCACTGCCTGCACCCGGCACACCGCGCCGACCGGTTGCTCAGCCAGTTCGGCGAGGACCGCCGGACCTGGCGGTCGGGCCACGTTCCCAGCGCCCTGGACGAACTACCGGCCCAACGCGAGGCACTGGACTGGTTCACCGCCCAGCACCCGGGGCTGCACTGGGCGCTGGGGCCTTCGGCCAACAGCAGTTTCGACCAGGGGCTGCGCCAACTGGCCTGGACCTTCGAGTCGTTCCTGGAAGGCAATGACTACCCACGCGAGTCCCGGATCGGTCACCGGATCGGGGCCGAGCACGAGGAGCAGTCGCACGAGCCGGCCGGACAGGCCATCTGCCATGGTTGTCTGGCCTTCGCCTACGGCCAGCTCGGCCGTCATGACGATGCCGAGTTGCACGCGCGACAGGCCCTGACGCTGTACCAGGAGATGAACCAGCGAATCCCCCAGGTGCACGCCTACCGGCTGCTGTCCTGGGTCCTGGATCTGCAGGGCCGCTACCGTGACGCGCTGGTCCAGGCGCAGCTGGCCAACGAGCTGGTCGGGGAACGTCAGCTCGACCTGCGCGGCTGACGCCGGTGCGCGCCGGACGCAGCGCGTCCGGCGGGCACCGCAGCCGACATCAGACGAGGCTGCGGACCCGCTTGAGAACCGGGCCCAGCACATCCATGTGCGGGCGCTGGACGCTGAAGTAGCTGAAGCCGTAGCGCTCGCGGGATTCGATGATCTGCCGGGCGATCTCCTCCTCGGTGCCCAGCAGCAGGAACGGGCACTCCAGCATCTGCTCCATCGTCAGGTACGCGCCGAAGTCCTCCATGGCCCGCTCGGCAGCCGCCCGCCGGTCGTCGGTCACCTCGACACCCAGGATGAAGGCATTGCGCTCGATCTCGTCGTCGCGCCCACCGGCCATCTTGGCGAAGTACTCCACCCGCTCGTCGGTCTCCTCGGCAGTCTTGAGGCGGAGGGTTGCCGGCGGCTGGCCGGCCACCTGCAACCGGCCACCGAGGCTGAAGATGTCGGCCCGCTCGGCGGCCAGCCGCACCAGCCGCTCGCCGCCGGAACCGATCAACAGCGGCGGCCGGGTCATGCCCTGCTCCGCCTCCAGCAACTGCCAGACCTTCTCGACCGTCGAGGCGACCCGCTCGTAGCGCTGCTGGAACGACTGGAACTCGAAACCCGCGTCGTCGAACTGGTACTTGAGCAAGCCGGTTCCCAGCCCGAGCTCCAGCCGCCCGTCGGTCAGCCGCATCAGGGTGGCCACATCGCGTGCCAACACCGAGGGATTCCAGAAGCCGATGTTGAGCACGTAGCTGCCGACCCGCAGCCGCTCGCAGGCGTAGGCGGCGGCCATCGCCGCCAGCAACGGTGACGTGCGGTTGGGTCCGAGGTGATCGACGCCGACCGCTGAGTCGAAGCCGTAAGCCTCGGCCCGCCGGCAGGTGTCGGTGAGTTCCTGCCGGGAGTAGTGAGTGCCGAGGGTGAATCCGAAGCGGAAGTCCCGCTCGCTCGCCTTCATCGCCGTCATGCCCGCTTCAGCTCCATAATCCAGTTGGTTTCCCAGGTCTGTTCGTGATCGGCGGAGAACGCCTGTTCCCAGCGCGCCGACGTCGGAGTGATCTCCGACCAGATGAAACGCACCCTGACCGGGGTGCCCTCGTGCGAGTCGTCCCCGTGGAAAAGCCCTTTGCCGTCGGAGAAAGACCCCACCACCGGTGGGAA
>JAVEEO010000003.1 GCA_030840415.1 Pseudonocardiales bacterium
GCCTAGAAGAGCCGGAGTGCGGCCGGGGCGGAGGCCGGCACCACCGGGCTGACCGGCGGCACCGGATCCAGCCGACGATAGGGCTGGCCGGGCGCCGGCCGCGGATCGGGCTCGCCCCGGTTGGGCCACAGCGCCGCCGCCCGTTCGGCCAGCGCGGTGATCGACAGGGACGGGTTGACGCCCAGGTTCGCCGACAGCGCCGAGCCGTCCACCACGTGCAGGCCGGGATAGCCGTGCAGCCGGTGGTAGGGATCGATCACCCCAGTCTCGGCCGACTCCCCGATCGGGCAGCCGCCGATGAAGTGCGCGGTCATCGGCACGTTGAACAGGTCGCCCCAGGTGCCGCCCGGCGCGCCACCGATGTTGTCGGCGAGCTGCCGGGCGGCCTGGTTGGCCACCGGGATCCAGCTCGGATTGGGCTCGCCGCTGCCCTGGGTGGAGGTCAGCCTGGTCCGTCCGAACCGGCCTGTCTTGGGCAGCACCGTGATCGAGTTGTTCAGCGACTGCATCACCAGCAGGATGATGGTCCGCTCCGACCAGTGCCGGGGCAGCATGGTTCGCAGCACCAGCCGGGGGCTGCGGACGGTCACCGCCAGCCATTGCCGCAGCCGGCTGGCCGGGCTCCCGCCGTCGGTCAGTACGGTGCTCAGCAGCCCCATCGCGTTGCTGCCCCGGCCGTAGCGGACCGGTTCGATGTGGGTGTCCGGATCGGGATGCCAGGACGAGGTGATGGCCACCCCGCGGGTGTAGTCGGCCCGCGGGTCCGAGCTCGACGCGCCCAGCAATGCCTCGGAGTTCGTCCTGGTCAACTGGCCCAGCCGCGCCGAGATGTCCGGCAGCGTGCTGGCCCGCAACCCGTGCAGCAGCTTCTGGGTGTTGTACGCCCCGGCCGAGAACACCACCTGCCGAGCGGTGAAGACCCGGCGGTCGCGGCGGGGACGCCAACTGCCGGTGCGCACCGCGTTGACCTGGTAGCCGCCGTCGGGCAGTGGCCGGACCCCGGTCACGGTGCTGAGCGGCATCACGGTGGCGCCGGCTCGCTCGGCCAGCGCCAGGTAGTTCGTGGTCAGGGTGTTCTTGGCGCCGTGCCGGCAGCCGGTCATGCACTGCCCGCACTCGAGGCAGCCGGTGCGCTCGGGACCGGCGCCGCCGAAGAACGGGTCGGGTACCCGGCGGCCCGGCTCCCGGCGGCCGTCCCGGCCGAAGAACACCCCGACCGGGGCCAGCCGAAAGGTCTCGCCCTTGCCGAACTGCTCGGCCAGCCGCCGCATCTCGACGTCGGCCGGCGTGGTGCTGGGATTGGTCACCGCCCCGAGCATCGCCTTCGCCTGGGCGTAGAACGGCGCCAGCTCGGCCCGCCAGTCGGTGATGGCGGCCCACTGCGGATCGGCGTAGAACGGCTCGGGCGGCTCGTACAGGGTGTTGGCGTAGTTGAGCGAGCCACCGCCCACCCCGGCGCCGGCCAGGATCACGACGTTCCTGAGCAGATGGATCCGCTGGATGCCGGTCAGGCCGAGCCGGGGTGCCCAGAGGAAGTTGCGCACGTCCCACGAGGTCTTGGGCAGCGTGTGCTCGTCGAAGCGCCGGCCGGCCTCCAGCACCGCCACCCGGTAGCCCTTCTCCGACAACCGGAGGGCGGTGACGCTGCCGCCGAAGCCGGAACCGATCACCAGCACGTCGAAATCGTCCTGCACTGCCGTCATGGAATGCCTCCCTGTCGGGGCCGGGACCCGGTGAAGTGTCTGCGCCGTGCGGTTTCCAAAAGTTTCACACTCCCATTACTAGACGAATCGTCTAGTAATGGCTATTGGTGCCGATCGCGCATTTCTCCGACCGGTGCCACCGCCTGCCATGCCACGGTGAATTCGCCGAGCCGGTGCCGGCCGGCGGTGCTCAACACCGGCCAGTCCGCGGCCAGGCGGGCGGCCATCGCCTGCCAGCGCTGCCGCGGGCCGAAGGCGGCCAGCGGGGCGTGCAGGTTCCAGGCCGCGTCCATCGCACGCAGCAGCCGGTGGATCGGCTCACCGGCCACATTGCGGGAGATGAGCGCCTTGACCAGCCGGTCGGCCACGTCCGAGGGTCGCCGCAGGTCGGCCAGCCGGCAGCTCAGCGTCAGGCTCAGCGGACCGCCGGCGTTCAGCAGCACCCAGCTGGCCCGCCGGCCGATCTCGTCGCTGGTGCCCTCGACGAGGACGCCGCCCGGGGCGAGCCGGCCGCACAGCTGCTGCCAGGCCGCGCCCACCGCCTCCAGCGGGTACTGCCGCAACACATTGGCGGCCCGGACGATCACCGGCCGCCGGCCAGCCAGCTCGAAGCCGCCGAGCGCGAAGCTCAGTCCCGGCCGGCTGGCCGGTTGGGCGGCGGCCACCCGTTCCGGATCGATCTCCAGCCCGAGCACCTCGACGTCCGGACGGCAGCGGCGCAACCTGGTCAGCAGCTCGACGGCGGTGACCGGGCTGGCGCCGTAGCCGAGGTCGACGACCAGTGGCACCTCCGCGCGCCGCAGCTGGCCGGCCAGCTGGGTGGCGATCCAGTTGTCCATCCGGCGCAACCGGTTCGGGTTGGTGGTGCCTCGGGTGGGCATGCCCAGTGCCCTGGCCCGGCCGGCCGCCAGCCGGGGCTGCTTGGTCACAGCAGCGATTGTCCCCGATCGGCCCGCATGGTGATCCTGGGCGCCGCCGCCCCGCTCACCCGCCAGCGACGCGACGGCGAGGGGCCGATCACGGTGCACGGGGTGGATCGACGGCGTGCCCGGCCCGACCGCTGGACCTGGCGGCCGAGATCGGTCATGGTGTGCAGGCCGGTTTCGATATTTCTCGGCCTAGCCCATCCATCCAGGGAATTGTACGTTTTAAACTATCCGATACCTTGCGTAGGCAAGCCTCGGACCGGTTAACCTTTCCGGCTAACGTATGAAGTCATATCGGACACCACGAATTGCGAGGACCGGGTTGGCCAGCGAACGTGTCACCTTCGCTGCAGTTCTCAGGGTTCGTGAATTCCGGGTGTTGTGGCTGGCCGACGCGCAGTCGGCCGTCGGCGATCAGATCGCCCGGGTGGCCCTGTCGGTACTGGTCTTCGAGCGAACCGAATCGGCGGCCCTGACGGCGCTGGCCTACGCCCTGACCTTCGTGCCGGCGATGCTCGGCGGCATGCTGCTGTCGGGACTTGCCGACCGGTTGCCACGCCGCCAGGTGATGGTCGGCTGCGACGTGATCCGGGCGGTGTTGCTGGGCTGCATGGCGATCCCGCAGGTTCCGATCTGGCTGCTCTGCGCACTGCTGGTACTGGCAGTGCTCACCGAGGCTCCGTTCATGGCCGCCGAGTCCTCGCTGATACCTGTCATCCTGGACGGCGACCAGTACGTCGTGGGCACCGGTCTGCGCACCATCACCAACCAGGTCGCCCAGCTGGCCGGCTTCGCCGGCGGCGGCCTGGTGATCGCGTTGATCGGTGCCCGGGCCGGTCTCGCCCTCGATGCCGCCACCTTCGCGGTGTCGGCGGTGTTGATCATGATTGCGGTCAAGGCCCGGCCGGCGGCGGTCACGGACGATCCGGCCGCGGCCGACAGCGGCGGACCCGGGGTGCTCGGCGGGCTGTTCTCGGGCCTGCGACTGATCTTCACCGACTCCCGGCTGCGCATCCTGCTCGGCCTGTCCTGGCTGGCTGGCCTGTTCGTGGTACCCGAAGGGGTTGCCGTTCCCTACGCCCACGACATCGACCGGGGGCCGGTGGCCGTCGGCCTGCTGATGGCCGCGACCCCCGCGGGCACCGCGATCGGTACCTATCTGTGGGTCCGGTTCGTTCCCACTGCCATCAGGTCACGCTGGATGGGCCCGATGGCGGCCGCCGTCGGGGTGCCCTTCGCCCTGTGCGCCTGGCACCCGAACCTGGTCCTGTCGCTGGTGCTGTGGACCGCCGCCGGGCTGTTCTTCGGCTACCAGGTACAGGTGATCACCGACTTCGTCCGGTCGGTGCCCGATCAGCAGCGCGGTCAGGCGATCGGCATCGCGTCCTCCGGACTGCTGGCCGTGCAGGGCTTCGGCATCCTGATCGGCGGCGCGGTCGCCAGCGTGTGGGGGGTCAACGCGGCCGTTGCCAGTGCCGGGCTGCTGGGCACGGTGCTGGGCCTGGGGTTGTCCTGGAAGTGGTGGCGGACGACGCCGAGGTCGCAGCCGGAGTCGGCCGAGCCGATCAGGCTCCCGTCGCCGACCGAACGGGTCACCGAGGACCGCTCCTCGGCCTGAACCGCCTGGGCGGCGGGCCGAAGAGGGTCCGGTCGTTGAGGAAAAAGGGGGGTTCAGGGGGTCAGGGCCAGCGCCAGTTGCGCAGCAATTCAGGTCTCCTTCGGGTACGGGGGGACGGACAGGTGCGGGCAGGGCGGCCCTAGGGGCCGGCGCCAGTCGGGCAGGTGCCGGCCTAGGGCCAGCGCCAGTTGTCGAGCATCCGGAGCCTCCTCACACGGTGTGGGATCGGTCGGGCAGAGCCCCCGCTTTAGGGCCAGCGCCAGTTGTCGAGCATGTGCGGGCCTCCCTTCGGACGCATCTTCGCCAGGGTTGAGTGGGCGGTATCAGAGGTATCTAGTAGTTTTCTAGGTATGGGCAATTGTCAGGATGACAACCCGACCGCGATCCACTAGCTTCTGAGGCAAGACAACCGGGTGGGGAAGTATGTCTCGATCAGCACGCGGCACACCGTTTTCGCCGCTGGCCCGGTTGCGCGGCTGGGACCTCTGGACCACCCCGCGGGCGATGTTGGCTTTCGTGCTGACTGTCGACGCAGTGATGTTCTTAGTGTCTTTCTGTCTGGTAATCAACGCCAAGGCCGATGGATCGGACCTGGCCCGGCTGCTGGTCCTGCTGGCGCTCTGGGTTGTTTTCGAGGAAACCTCGAACCGAATTGCCCAGATGCGGGTGCGCTTGGCAAACTACGGCCACGTCGATATGACCTCAGTCTGGACCTTCGCGGCGGCCTTGGTGCTGCCCCCGGCGCTTACCGTTTTCTTGTGTGCGGTTGTGCTCGGTTATGCCTGGTTGCGTCACGAACGGCGCAGCGGCATGCGTGCCTACCGGCAGGTGTTCGGCGCCGCCGTGGTGGTGGCCTCCTGCCTCGCCGCCCGCCTGGTGTTGAACCTCGTCACCGCCGGGGCCGGCAGCTCCGGCCCGCCGTACCGGGCGGTGCTGGGCGTGGCGGTGGCCATGCTGGTCTATGCGGCGGTGAACTTCTTCGTCCTGTTCGTGGCGATCTATCTCGCGGTACGGCCGGTGAAGCTGACCGAGCTCCTGGAGAACCGGCAGGACGTCACCCTCGAGTTTGCCACCCTGTGTCTCGGTGGCCTCACCGCGCTGGCGCTGGCGGATCAACCGCTGCTGGCGGTGCTGGTGATGCCGCCGCTGTTCGTGCTGCAGCGCAGCGTGCTCACCAAGCAGCTCGAGATCGCCGCCACCACCGATGCCAAGACCGGCCTGCTGAACGCCGCGACCTGGCAGAGCATGGCCCAGCACGAACTGGCCCGCGCGCACCGCGAGCACGAGGCAGCCGCGCTGCTGATCATCGACATGGACAACTTCAAGCTGGTCAACGACACCTACGGCCACATCGCCGGTGACGTGGTGCTGCGCGCGGTCGCCGACTGCCTGGTCCGCGAGCTGCGCCAGTACGACGCGATCGGCCGGTTCGGAGGTGAGGAGTTCGTCGCGATGCTGGCCGGAGTGGACGAGCTCACCGCCGTCGGGATCTCCGAGCGGGTGCGGGAGCAGATCCAGTCGCTCGAGGTGTCGACCCCCATCGATGGCCAGCCGGCCGTGATCGCGCTATCGGCCTCGATCGGCATCAGCTGCTTTCCCGAGCACGGCGGTGAGCTCGAAGACCTGCTGCACGCCGCCGACTCGGCGCTCTACGCGGCCAAGCGGGCCGGCCGCAATCGCGTTGTGGTGTCCCCACTGTAGGTAGCCATTCCCGGCACGTAAGCGCTGTTTCCCTCACTGTCCGAAATCATTCCGCCATCGCGAAGCACATGGGCGGGAAATCCTGTGTTCGAATGGGTACAGGGCGTATCCAGCGACTCGACGCAACGGCTACGGTGTCTTCCGAAGGCGAGGTAGATCACGAACGTGCAGAATGTTGCGACTGCCCCGCGGGTGTCGTTCGTCGACGCGCTTCGGGTGCCCGAGTTCCGCGTGCTGTGGCTGGCTGATGCCCAGTCGATGGTCGGCGACCAGTTGGCCCGGGTTGCCCTGTCGGTGCTGGTCTTCGAGCGCACCTCCTCCGCGCTGCTGACCGCGCTGACCTATGCCCTGACCTTCCTGCCCGCACTGATCGGCGGGGCGATGCTCGCCGGGTTGGCCGATCGGCTGCCGCGCCGGCGGGTGATGATCGCCGCCGACCTGATCCGTGCCGTCCTGCTCGCCGCCATGGCGCTGCCGAGCATGCCGCTGTGGTTCGTCTGTGCCCTGCTGGTCCTGGTGGTACTGGCGGGCTCACCGTTCAGCGCTGCCGAATCAGCGCTGCTGCCCGAGATCCTGTCCGGTGAGACGTTCGTGGTCGGAACCGGACTGCGCACCATCACCAACCAGTTGGCGCAGCTGGCCGGGTTCGCCTTCGGCGGGATGGCGGTGGCCTCGATCGGTGCCCGGGCCGGCCTCGCGGTCGACGCGGTGACCTTCGTGCTGTCGGCCGCGTTGGTCACGGTGGGCGTCCGGCGCCGGCCGGCGCCGGCCGGCAGCGCCGCGGCCGAGTCCAGCTACCTGGCCTCGATCACCGCCGGGGCCAG
>JAVEEO010000004.1 GCA_030840415.1 Pseudonocardiales bacterium
GTGGCGATGGCGGCTGCGACCTACTTCTTCGGTGCCGTGTTCCTGCTCACCGCCAATCCCCGTCCGTGGCAGAACGCGATGTCCTATCCGGCGTTCGTGCTCGGAGGCGTGCTCGCGCCGCTGCGGGCCTGGCCGATCTGGGTCCGGATCCCCGGGCGGTTGTTCTTCCTGTCCTGGGTGATGGACCTGTTCGCGGTGGCCACCGGTCAGTCGACCGGCGCGGTGCTGCTGCCGGCGCTGGCCGCCGGGGGGCTGGCCGCGCTCACCTGGGTGCTGGCGTGGGGGACGCTGCGCTGGGCGATCCGGCGGGTTCAGGCCACCGGAGCCTTCGATGGCGGCTGACCGGCTGACGCCCGACCAACCGATCGACGAGACCGCCAGCCGGTTCGTGACCTTCCGGTTCGCCGCCGTCATCGGCTGGCGTGACTTCCGTGCGCTGTACCGGTGGTACACCTACGCCGGCGGCTGGCTGATCCGGGTGGTGGCCCAGGCCGCCTTCCTGGCCTCGGTGGGACTGTTGGTGGGCAGCGAGTCGGTAGCGCACCGGATCGCGATCGGCGCGGCATGCGCCTCGGCGGCCACCGGCGCGCTGCTGGCCATTCCGATGGCGACCATGGAGCGAGCGCTGGGTACCGCGGGCCTGCTCGTCGTCTCGCCGGCCGGACTGGTCCCCTCGATGCTCGGACGGGCCGTCGACCGGCTGGTCGACGGAGGGCTGATGAGCACCACAGCACTGGTGGCGGTGTTCGCCTACCTTCCCGAGGTCCGGTTGCTGCGCCCGTCCTCGCTACTGCTGCCGGTGTTCGCGGTGGCGATGGCCTACAGCACGACCTGCCTGGCGATGACCCTGGCCGGCGCCGCACTGCTCTGGCCCGACACCCGCAACCTGATCAGCGGGTCGCTGACCGTCCCGCTGACCCTGCTGTCCGGGGCGGTGCTGCCGCACGACCTGACCGGCCGGTGGGCGGTGGTCAGCCACTTCGTGCCGCTGGGCAACGGCGTCCGGGGCTGCCGCCAACTGGCGCTCGGGCATGTCTCCGAGGCGCTGCTGCCGTTGCTCGGCGAGGTGCTGGTGGGCTCGGGGTGGCTGGTGGCGGCGATCGGTTCGCTGCGGGTGGCTCAGAGCTGGGCAACGCGCCGGGCAGGTCTGATCTAGTTGGCAGGCCGGGCTGTCCGTCGGGCGTGGTGGGGCAGTGGAGAACAGGGAGACGTGCGATGAGCGGGACGAAGTTGTCGGACCGGCAGCAACTGTGGAACGCCCTGCTGCAGTCGGGCGGCCTGGACTCGGCCGACCCGGCAACCCTGGATCGGCTGGCGTCACTGGCCGAGCAGCAGGAGGTGCTGCTGCCGCTGGCCGATCAGTTCCTGGCGGCGCCGGCATGCACCGAACGGGTCGCCGAGCGGGTGGCGCTGCGCCGCGGAAACCACGCCCGTGCGGTGACGCAGTTGCAGCAGGTGGCCGAGGCGCTCCGGTCGGCCGGCGTGCCGTTCCTGGTCATCAAGGGCTTCGGCTACGAGCAGCTGCAACCGGCCGGCTACCAGCGGCAGATGGACGATCTGGATCTGGTACTGCCGAGGGTTGCCGATGGCTGGCGGGCGGTCACCGCGCTGGCGGAGTTCGGCTACCGGCTGCTTGCGGCCACCGTCGCGCGTCGCGACTGGGGCTGGTCGGCGGTGCTGGTGCTGCAGGACGACGAGGGCAACGACGTGGAGCTCAACTGCGCCGGCCTGATCTTCCACGGCCATTCGGTACTGCCCTGGGACGCCGAGCTCTGGGACGAGCAGGAGACCGTCCGGGGGGTCGGGGTACCCGGGCGCCGCTGGGCAGCCGCGATCCTGATCGCCGAGATGCTGGACCGGCCCCGGCTACGGCTGCGCGACCGGCTCGACGCCCGCGCGGTGCTGGCCCGGCTGGACGAATCCGACCAGGCCTGGCTGACTGACCTGGCGCGGCGCTACGCGCTGGGGTGGGAGCTGGCCGCGGCCCGGGACACCGGATCGGACGATGTGGACCACGAGGGCAGCCGCTGGCTGCGGATACGGCGGCGAGCACCGGGCACCTTCCGGGCCGTCACCCACGCGTATCCGATGATGCGTCCCGCCGGCGTCGGCCAGGCCGTCCGGGCGGCGGGCATCGCCTTCAGCCGCGACCTGCTCGGCTTGTGGCTGGAGGACCGGCCGGCTGGCGGCGAGGTCAGCGACCGGGCGCTGACCTGGGCCGGCCGGGCCGCGACCGTGCTCAACCACCGGCCGGCCGGGCGGCAACTCGCGGCCGGGATCAGCCTGCCGCTGGTGCCATTGGACGTCGAGGTTCCGGCGGTCGCGGATCGGCTGGCGGCAGATCAGCCGGATGATGGGATCGCGGTCCATGACACCGGGCAGGCGCTGGTGCTGGACACCCCGGTCGGGGCGTTCCTGGCAGTGGTCGTACCTATCGTCTCCGAGGACCAGGTCGAGCAGGCCGTTGCCGCGATAGCGGAACCTGCCCCGCACACCTGACCGCCGGGCAGATCTCTGAGCCCAGCGAGCTATCCAGACGCTCACCGGACCGAGGCGCGCTGGTGGCCCCCAATCCACCAGGCTGGAAAACGATCATTTCCGAGAAGCTGGGAGATCAACAAGCTGTGCCGGCTGGCCGAGCAACGGCGCCCCGCCTCTCATGCTTGGCAGTACAGAGATGCCGAGGAGATCGCAGATCAAGCTGGGCCACGCGCGCTCGGAGTCCATCGCCACCCGGTAGGCCAGCTCCCGTGCCTGGCGGCGCACCTCATAGACAAGTGCGGGATCAGATCGCAGCCTGCGCAGCAGGTGCCCAACAGCGCATGGGTCCTCAGGGTCGATGTAAAACCCGGTGCGCCCGTCGTCTACGAGGTCACGCACCGCCTCGACCGGACGTGCGAGCACGACAACCCCGGCGAACATGGCCTCGATAGCCAACCGGCACTGCGATTCCGTACGCGAGAGCACGAGCACGGCGTCGACAGCACCGAAGAACTCATCCATTTGGGCCGGAGGCACGCGATCGGTCAGCGCGACCCGCGACCGCCGCGCGCTGTCAAACGCGTTCACACTAGACCGGATGCGGCCACCGAGCGGCCCACGGCCCGCGATGCGGAATGCGAACTCAGGCGCGCACGCGGCGATGAGTCCCGGGAGCGCATCTGCGCCTTTCAGATAGGAGAACTCCGCCGCAAAACCCACGACGCCCAGCGTCGGGGTCTGGAGGTGGCGACGGTAAGCGGCGACATGCAGGCGCGCCGGGCGCACCGGCGCGGGAACCGCGTGGGTCGGCACCAATCCGGCTGCGGTGAGCGTATCGG
>JAVEEO010000017.1 GCA_030840415.1 Pseudonocardiales bacterium
GGGCGGGCTTGCGGCAGTCACAACCGGCCTCGCCGGTGTGCGGGCAGACGAACCAGCCGTCGAAGGGCCCGAGCAGCGACTCGATCCGGGCGTTGACCGCGGCCACCTGGTCGGTGCTGAGCAACCCGCGGCCGATGCCGGACTGGTTGCTGATCACCGCGATCGGGATGCCCTCGGCGCGCAACCTGTCCAGCGCCCGGCGGGCTCCGGGCATCGGCGACACCAGTGCCGGATCGCCGTTGTAGGCGACGTCGCGCACCAGGGTGCCGTCCCGGTCCAGCAGCACCGCGGCGGGCCGAGCGGCAGGCCGATCCGGAGTGCGGCTGAGCACCGCCCGCAACCAGAACCAGCTGGCTGCCGGCGGCAGCAGCACGCTGGTGCTGATCATCCGCAGCACCTCCGCGCCGTCGCGGGGGCCCGGCCCGATCCGTCGCCAGCTGAACTCGGCGGTGTTCGCGGCCCAGCAGGCGCCGGTCAGCGCCGCCAGCCGGCGCCGGCCGGTGACCGCCGCGGCCAGCGCCGCCAACCCGGCCGCCGTGCTGAGCAGGTGCTGGGGACGCCGGCCCAGCGGCGCGGCGGCGCGCTGCCGCCAGTTCCGGCCGTGCCGCCGCCGCATCAGCACATCGTCGGCATTGCCGCGTTGCCGGCCCACGCTGGCCCACCAACCCGCCGGCCGCACCGGGTGCACGGTCCGCCGGCTGCCCCGCACCAACTGCCAGCCGCGATCGAGCATCCGCAGCGCGAGGTCCGAATCCTCCCGGAAGGCGCGCGGAAAGCGCTCGTCGAAACCGGCGCAGTCCAGCAGCGCCACCCGCCGGTAGGCCAGGTCGGCGGTGATCCACGCCGCGTCGACCAGGGTTGCGGTGCCGCGCTCGAGGTCGGTCGGGCGCCGGTAGACCGGCAGCGGAACCTCGATCCGGCCCTGGCTGCCGCCGACCGTCCCGGCCGCCGCTGCCAGGTCCCGTTCCAGGTCGCGCAGCCACCGCGGGCTCACCAGCACGTCGTCGTCGAGGAAGGCCACCCACTCGCTGTCACAGGCCCGCCAGCCGGTGTTGCGCGCGGCGGCCGGGCCCCTGCCGCCACTGCGCAGCACCGTGATCGGCCAGGCCGCCCGGCGGGCGATCACCAGGTCGGCCGCCGGTTCGCGGCGGTCGGCGACCAGCACCCCCGCGGGCAACGGCAGCCCGGTCGCGACGGCGGAAGCGGCGATGCTGTCCAGCAGGACCGCCAGCGACGCCCGCCCGACCGTCGGGATCACCACGCTGTAGCCGGCGCCGGTGGTCACTGGCCGGCTCCGAGCCGGGACCTGCGCACCGCGAACGGGCCGATCGCCAGCAGGTCCACCGGGGTGGAGCCGAAGCACTCCAGCGCGTCCCGGGGCGAGTCCACCATCGGCCGGCCCGCGGTGTTGAGGCTGGTGTTGACCACCACCGGCAGGCCGGTACGGCGGTCGAAGTCCGCCAGCAGCCGCGCGAGCAGGGGCTCGGTGACCGGATCGACGGTCTGGATCCGGGCGGTGCCGTCGACGTGCACCACCGCCGGGATCCGCTGCCGCCACCGCTCGTCGACCTGGTGCACGAACAGCATGTAGGGCGAGGGCAGCGGGCCGCCGCTGAACAGCTCGGACGCCCGCGAGGCCAGAACCATCGGCGCCACCGGACGAAACTGCTCGCGGCCCTTGACGTCGTTGAGCCGTTCCAGGTTGGCCGGCCGTCCCGGGTGTGCCATCAGCGACCGGTGCCCCAGCGCGCGCGGGCCGTACTCGCTGCGGCCCTGGAACCAGGCCACGATCCCGTCGGCGGCCAGCGTCTCGGCGGCCGTCGCGGCGATGTCGGGCGGCCGGTCGTAGGGCAGCTTCGCGGTTCGCAGCAGCACTTCGAGTTCGCTGTCGCTCCACTGCCGGCCGAGGTCGGCACCCGGCATCGCGGCGACCGGTTCGCCGAGTTGCCAGCTGCCGGCGATCGCCGCGCCGAGTGCGGTGCCGGCGTCGCCCGCGGCCGGTTGCACCCACACCTCGGCGAACCCGCTCTCGCGCCACAACCTGCTGTTGGCCACGCAGTTCAGCGCGACGCCGCCGGCCAGCGCGAGCCTGCTGCTGCCGGTCCGGTTCCGCAGCCAGCGAGCCAGTTCCAGCAGCACCTCCTCCAACACTGCCTGCAGGCTGGCTGCCAGGTCGGCGTGCTCGGCCGTCCATGGCTCATCCGGATGCCGTTTCTTGGCAAGGCAGTTCCAGTCGACACCCTGGGTCCGGAACCCGCCGTCGGGGCAGGCGTGCACCAGCGGGCGCAGGTTCTCCAGGAACCGCGGCGTGCCGTAGGAGGCCAGCGCCATCACCTTGAACTCGTCCGAACTGCGCAGGAAACCCAGGTGTTCGGTGGCATCCTCGTACAGCAGGCCCAACGAGTGCGGCAGCTGCTGGCTGTGCAGGATGTGCAATTCCCCTTGTGCGTAAAGGCCTGCCAGCGAACTGTGCCGCTCGCCGCGGCCGTCGAGCACCAGCACCGCGCAGTCGCCGGCGAAGGGTGCGGCCAGCCCGGCCGAGGCGGCGTGCGCCACGTGGTGCGGTAGGTAGCGCACCTGCGAGGGGTCCAGGCCCGGCAGCGCGGTGGCAAGGAAGTCCGCGGCCGCGAGCGCGTAGCGCTGCCGCAGTTCGTCCCAGGGATCGAACACCGCGAGCTGGTCGGGTGGCAACCACAGTGCCGGATCGAAGGAATAGGTCACTGCGTCCAGATCTGCCGGCCGGACGCCGGCCTGTTGCAGGCACCAGGCCGCGGAGAGTTCCGGCAATTCCCAGGCAGCGAAGGGCACCGGGCGCTTGCCGTGCTTGCGCCGGCTGAACCGCTCCTCTTCGGCGGCTGCCACGATCCGGCCGTCCACGATCAGCGCTGCCGCCGGATCGTGGTAGAGCGCGTTGATGCCCAGGATTCGCATTTCCCCCGCTTGCGTCGACACATTCGTGACGGGCGACAACACAGGCGATCAGGAAAGCCCTGGATAAGAAGGAGGCGGTGTTGTTCACCGCGGCTCGATGGTCACGTCCAATCGAGGTGTTGCCGCGAGCTGACTGCCCAGCTGGCACCGACTCTAGGACAGAGAAGCGCTTCTCCGCCAGCACTCGTTGAAAAGCGCCGGTCTAGGGCTGATCGGCGATGGCGGCGACCGTGCGCCGGATGCCCTCGGGCCAGCTGACCCTGGGATGCCAGCCCAGCTCGCGCTCGATCAGGCTGGTGTCGGGCCGGCGGACCAGCGGGTCGTCGACCGGCAGCTCGACGAACCGGATCGGCGAGTCCGAGCCGGTGACGGCGATGATCTCCTCGGCGATGCGCAGGATGGTCATCTCATCGGGACTGCCGACGTTGACCGGGCCGGCCAGGTCACTGGCAGCGACCGCCAGGACACCGCGGATGGTGTCCTCGACGAAGCACACCGACCGGGTCTGGCTTCCGGTGCCGGCCACCGTCAGCGGCTGCCCGGCCAGCGCCTGGCCGATGAAGGTGGGGATCGCCCGGCCGTCGTCGGCCCGCATCCGCGGCCCGTAGGTGTTGAAGATCCGGACGATCGCGGTGTCGACGCCCTGCTGGGTGTGGTAGGCCATCGTCAGCGCCTCGGCATAGCGCTTCGCCTCGTCGTAGACACCGCGCGGGCCGACCGGATTGACATGCCCCCAGTAGTCCTCCGGTTGCGGGTGCACCTGCGGATCGCCGTAGGTCTCCGACGTGGAGGCCAGCACGAACCGGGCCCGCTTGTCCTTGGCCAGGCCGAGGGCGTGCAGGGTGCCCACGCTGCCGACCTTCATGGTCTCGATCGGCAACCGCAGGTAGTCGGCCGGTGAGGCCGGCGAGGCGAAGTGCAGCACCAGGTCCACCGGCCCCGGCACGTGCAGGTAGTCGGTGACGTCGCACTTGACCAGCCGGAAGCCGTCCGCGGAGCGCAGGTGCTCCAGGTTGTCCGGCCGCCCGGTCAGGAAGTTGTCCAGGCAGGTGACCTCGGTGCCTGCCGCGATCAGCTCCTGGCACAGGTGCGAACCCAGGAACCCCGCGCCACCGGTGACCACCGCATGCTCGAAGCTTCTCGACGACAACCGCATGGCTGCCCTTCCAGCCGGCACCCGCCGGGGCTGCTTCCTGGGCCGGTGCCTGCTACCAGGGCCGCCTCGGCGACTCCTGAGCCGCCAGCCTAGAACGCGGCGGTCCGGCCGGACAATGCCGCCGGGCGCAACGGTCGGCCCGGAGTCGGTCAGGCCGGCTCCCGCAGCGCGAGCGCGCCCCGGCCGGTCCGGCGCGGCTGGCCGGCCGTGACGCTGGCCAGGTGGAAGGCCAGGTCGGCCTCCGGCCGCGCCCGGCTGTAGAGGTAGCCCTGCGCCGTCTGGCATCCGTACTGGGCCAGCAACCGGGCCTGGGCCGCGGTCTCGACGCCCTCGGCCACCACTGCCAGGCCGAGCGTCTTGCCGATCTCGAGGATGGCGGCCACCACCGCGGTGCAGCCGGAGTCGGTGCCCAGCCCGGCGATGAACCGGAGGTCGATCTTGAGCATGTCCACCGGCAGCTCGGTGATCCGGGTGAGGCTGCTGTAGCCGGTGCCCAGGTCGTCGATGGCGATCCGGATGCCCAGCTCGCGCAGGCTGCTGAGGTCCTTGCGCAGCGAGTCGGCGATCAGCGGCATGTGGGTCTCGGTCAGTTCCAGCACCAGCCGGGTCGGCGGCACCCCGTGCTCGGCCAGCGCGCTGAGCACGTCGTGGGTCAGGTTGCCGGTCTCCAGTTGGCGTCCGGAGATGTTGACGTGCACGTCGGGTGCCCGCTCGCCGAGCTGGTCTGCCCAACCGGCAGCCATCCGACACGACTCGTGCAGCACCCGCCGGCCGATCGGGATCATCAGCGCGCTGGACTCGGCGACATCGAGGAACTCCCCCGGGCCGAGCACCCCGCGACGCGGATGGTTCCAGCGCAGCAGCGTCTCGACGGCGATGATCCGGCCCGAGCGCAGGTCCAGCACCGGCTGGCCGTACATCACCAGCTCGTCGGCGCTGAGCGCGGTTTCCAGTTGCGGGCGCAGCCGGCTGCTGCGCACCGCCCGGGCCTGCTGCTGCGGGTCGGTGACCGTGATCCGGTCCCGGCCGGCCCGCTTGGCGGTGTACATCGCGGTGTCGGCGGCCGCCAGCAACTGCTCGCCGTTGCCGGGCCCGTCGGCGGTGGCCAGGCCGATGCTGGCGCTGATGGTGAAGGTTCCCGAGGGCAGCAGGAACGGCTCGCGCAGCGCCTGGAGCACCCGGTCGGCGACGGCGCCCAGGTCCTTGCTGTCGCTCAGGTCGGTGCAGATGATCGCGAACTCGTCACCGCCGAGCCGGCCGACCGTGTCGCCCGGGCGCACCGAGTTGCGCAGCCGGCTGGCGACCTGGACCAGCAGCTCGTCTCCGGCCGCGTGGCCGGCCCCGTCGTTGACCTGCTTGAACCCGTCCAGGTCGAGGTAGGCCACCCCCACCCCACGCTCGGAGCGGACCTTGCTGACCAGCGCGTGCTCCAGCCGGTCCAGCAGCAGGCTGCGGTTGGCCAGGCCGGTCAGGCCGTCGTGCAGCGCCTGGTGGGTCAGGGCCGCCTCGGCGCGCTTGCGGGCGGTGATGTCCTCGATCAGCGAGATCGCGTAGGGGGCGCTGCCGTCGGCGGGGGTCACCGTCGAGGTCGAGAGCAGGCCCCACAGGTCACCGCCGTCGGCGTGCCGGTAGAGCGTCTCGCGGCGTACCTGGGTGATGTCACCGCGCACCATGGCCTGCAGGGCGGCGCGGGTGGCGGGGGCGTCCTCCGGGATCGACAGTTCCACCACGTCCAGGCCGAGCAGCTGCCGCTCGGCGTAGCCGGTCAGGTTGCACATCGCCTGGTTGGCCCGGATCAGCCTGCCCGCGGTGGGGGGATCCAGCGACACCATGCACATCCCGACCGAGGCCGCGTCGAAGGCGAGCCGGAAGCGCTGCTCGCTCTCCCGCAGTGCCAGCTCGGCCTGCCGCTGGCTGGTGACGTCGGTGGCCACCCCGATGTAGCCGCTGAGCGAGCCGTCCGGGGCGGTCATCGCCGTGACGGTCAGCTCCACCTGCAGCCGGCGGCCGGTCCGGGTCAGGTAGGTCCACTGCCGGGCCGAGTCGGCGCCCTGGATCAACAGCCGGAAATCGGCCTGCACCCCGAGTTCGGCGGCCCGCTCGGCCATCTCCGCCGGATCGTGCAGGGCGATCGGGCTGGTGCCCAGCATCTCCTCCTCGGTGTAGCCGAGCATCCGCTGCGCGCCGGTGTTGAACACCGTGATCTGGCCCAGCGGATCGGTTCCGATGATCGACATGCCGCTGGCGGCGGCCAGCACGCCCCGGTAGAGATCCCGGGCGGTGGCCAGCTCGTGCGCCGCCTGCCGCGCTTCGGTCACGTCGTGGGCGGTGCCGCTCATCCGGATCGGCGTGCCGTGCTCGTCGAGTTGCACCCGCCCACGGCCGTGCACCACACGGCTCGGGCCCTGGGGTGGGGTGACGGTGAACTCCAGCTCGTAGGGTTGGCCGTTGGCCAGCGCGGTACGGACCGCGGCCATCAGCTCGCGCCGGTCCGAGGGCTGGATCAGCGCCAGCCAGTTCTGCAGGCTGGGCTCGAACAGTCCTCGGCGCACGCCGAAGATGCGATACATCTCGGCCGACCAGGCCATCTGCGAGCTGGCCAGGTCCAGGGTCCAGGAGCCCAGCATGGCCAGCAGCTGCGCCTCGGCCAGCGCCTCCTCACGCTCGGCCGCGGCCGCCAGCGCCCCGTCGCGGACCTGGCCGCTGAGCACCAGGATCAGCGTCGCCAGGCAGATCACGGCCAGCAGTGCCTGCAACGCCCACTGCCGGTGCTGCGGATCGACGATCGAGCCGAGCGGGCCGTGCCCGCCCAGCGTGCCGATGGTGGCCAGCACCGCGGCCACCAGCGCCGAGATCATCGCTCGCAGGGCGCCCAGCCGGGCCGCACCCCACAGCAGCGGCGGCAACACCAGGACGGCCTGGCCGGCGGTGTGCTCGGGCAGGAAGATCCACCAGGCCGCACCGGTCACCAGCGCGAGTTGGACGATCCACTCGGCATTGCGCCGGCCGAAGCCGAACTCGTCCCACACCGCGGGGCCGGTGGGCGCCAGCAGCAGCGGGGTCATCATGACCAGGCCCAGACCGTGGCTGAGGACGTAGCCGCAGGTGCCGGCGAACCACGGATCACCGGTCACCAGGTAGCGCAATGCCACCACCGACGCCGCGACGCTGACTCCGAGCACCGCCCCGATGATCAGCCTGATGCCGTCGGCGACGCTGGACAGCGGCCGCGACCGGGTGACCGAGCCACCGGCTCTGGATACCAGGAACCGGGCGGCGATCACGCACTCGAGCACGTTGGCGGCCGTGTAGCAGAGGTTGACCCACAGCGAGGTGCCGTTCAGCAGCCTGCTGAGGATGCTGCTGACGGCGATGCCGGTGACCAGTTGCGGCCACCAGCGGCGCGGCGAGCGAGCCAGCACGGCCAGCGACAGCCCGGCCGCCGGCCACCACGCGCCACCGGCCAGCGTCGGGTGGCGCAGCAGCCGGGAGGCGAACTGGCTCAGCACCAGGATGGCCAGCGCCATCGCCAGGCCGGCCAGCCACGGCAGCCACGCGGCCCGCACGGCCGGTTGCCGAGGAGCACCTGTTCGCACAGCCATCCCCTTCGTTGCCTTTCCCATCGCTGCTTCCATCGGCAGATCGTCTAGACACTTGACAGCGAGGCGGCCAGCATCTAAAGCGCTACCGGGAAGCTGCGCCGCGCAGCGGCGCCCGGACACCACGGCCGGCGTGCTGTCCGACGCCGGACATGCTCTAGGTTGGATGGACGGCTCAAGCGCGAGCCGACCTGCGGCTGCGGCCGCACGGGGCTGCGGGGCTGTCTTCCCGGCCTGGGCGGCAGCCAATGGCCACGCCCGCTCCGGCGGCAGCGATCGCCGGCAGCCGGCTCGAAGGGACAAACCACTCATGTGCACATCGATCGCGGGAGTACGACCATGACCAACGCCGGCGCCGTCAAGCACTGGGCGCGGCGCGAGGCCGCCACCTACCGCAACGGCGCCGACCGCCCGCTCAGCGGATATCTGGCCGCGATGGGGGTGTATGCCAGCGCGGTGGGCGGGCTGACCCTGCTCGGCCGGCGGCTGGGGCTGCGCCCGCCGGAAACCGTCAGCCCGTGGGACGTCGCGCTGCTCGGCATGGCCACCCACCGGCTCACCCGGACCGTCAGCAAGGACGCGGTGGCCAGCCCGATCCGGGCACCGTTCACCACCTACAGCGGCCCGCAGGGCCCCGGTGAGCTGCACGAGGAGGTGCGCACCGACTCCCACCTGCGCCACGCCGTGGGCGAGCTGCTGACCTGCCCGTTCTGCCTGGGCCAGTGGGTCGCCACCGGCTTCGCGGCGGGCCTGGTCTTCGCCCCGCGAGCCACCCGGCTGGTCGCGGCCACCTTCGCCGGCATCGCCGTCTCGGACTTCCTGCAGTACGGCTACAGCGCCCTGCAGAGCAAGGAGTAGCTCAGCCGGTGCGCCAGTCGCCGGACAGCTGCGAACCGGCCGGCGGTCCCGTTTCACCGGCGCCGGGCGAGCGGATCTCACAGGTGGGGACGGGTCAAGTGCCAGGAAGGATGTCGGGCTACCCGGAGGACTTCTCCGGACGCGAAAGGAGCGGCAGCGATGTCGGAATTCGGCAAGAAAGTCAGCGAGGAAGTCCTCGGTCAGCAGGAGGAGACCCCCGAACGCGGGCGGCCGGGCACCAACCCGCCGGCCGAGCCCCAGCCCGGACTGCACCCCGGGGCCGGCGAGGCACCGGATGACGCCGCCGAGCAGGACCAGCCCGCCCAGGGCTTCGGCGAGCCGGACTCGTACTAGCGCTTCGACCCGCCGCGAGGCCCGCCAGCCTTGCCGGCTGGGGACGAGCGGCCCCGCCCCACAAGCTGGACATTGCCCTGAACGGGGCGGATCAGCGGGCCAGTTGGCCGACCGCCAGGGCGAAGAGCTTCGGCGCGGCGGCGGCACCGGGAACGATGCCGCGCCGCAGCAGCGGCCGGCCGGCCGTCCACAGCAGGCCCTCGGTCAGCGTCCGGTAGCGCCGCGAGCCGCGCGACCACAGCCGCTCGTAGTCCTGCGGCCGGTCAGCCGCCAGGCAGCCGACCAGGGACCGGGCTGCGGTCAGCCCCACCGTGATGCCCTCGCCGGTCAGGGCGTCGACGTAGCCGGCGGCATCGCCCACCAGCAGGACCCGGCCGGCCACCCGGGCCCGGGTGCGCTGGCGCAACGGGCCGGCACCCCGCACCTTCGAACCGTCCACCGCCGACAACCGCCGCGCCAGCTCCGGAAACCGCGCCAGCTGCGCCTCGAACGGGCTCCGGTCGCCGCTGAGTATGGCGAGCCCGATCTGATCGTGCGCGACCGGAGTCAGGTAGGCCTCCGCCGACGGGCACCAATGCACCTCGACCAGGTCGGTGTCCGGTTCAATCCGGTAGTGCCGCCGCAGCCCCCAGCGGTTCGGCGGCCGGGCGGGCAGCTCCAGGCCGGCCAGCCGGCGCACCGTCGAGTGCAGGCCGTCGGCGCCCACCAGGTAGCGCGCGGTCAGGCCGCCGGCGTGCACGCCGCGCCCGTCCTGGAACAGCTCGGTCACCGGCACCTGATGAACGGCGATGCCGCGAGCGGCGACCGCCGCCCGCAGGCAGGACTGCAGGGTGGTCCGGCGCACCCCGCGACCGGCGGCGCCGGGGAACAGCGCCTGCGCCGAGCGGGTGCCGTCCAGATAGCGGATGCCGCGCACCGGCCGGCCCGGCGGGTCCACCCCCAGCTCGGCCAGCGCGTGCACCGCGGCGGGCATCAGGCCCTCGCCGCAGGCCTTGTCGACCGGCCCGGCGCGCGGCTCCAGCACGGCGACCGCCAGGCCGGCGCGCTCGGCGTAGAGCGCGGTGGCCAGGCCTACCGGCCCGCCACCGGCGACCAGCACATCGATCATGGAGCTGGTTCCGCGCGGCCGAGCATCGCCAGCGCACCCGCCTCGCTGCGGATCCGCACCCGCAGCAACGCCGCGTTCAGAACCGAGAAGATCACCGCGGTCAGCCAGGCGGTGTGCACCAGGGGCAGGGCGATCCCTTCGGCCACCACCGCGACGTAGTTGGGATGGCGCAGGTAGCGGTAGGGACCCGCGCTGATCCGGCCGGCGCCGGGGACCACCACCACCCGGGTGTTCCACTGCGGGCCGAGGGTGGCGATGCACCACCAGCGCAGGCCCTGGGCTGCGACCACCACGGCAAGCATCGGCCAACCCAGCGCGGGCAGGAACGGGCGGTCGGCCCACCACACCTCGAGCAGGCAGCCGGCCAGCAGCCCGCTGTGCAGCGCCACCATCGCGGGGTAGTGCCCGGCGCCGGTCTCGATGCCGCCCCGGCCGCGGCTCCAGCGCAGGTTGCGCTGGGAGACCACCAGTTCCGCCAGCCGCTCGATACCTATCAGCGCGATCAGCACGGTGTAGGCGGTCTGCGAACTCACCATCGCAGCAGCACCAGTTCCGAGCAGAAGCCCGGCCCCATCGCCATCAGCACGCCCGGACTGCCCGGCTCGAAGCTGCGCCCGGCCACCGTGTCGGCCAGCACGTGCAGCACCGACGAGGAGGACAGGTTGCCGATCGCGGCCAGCGAGCGCCAGGTCAGCTCCAGCTCCCCCCGTTCCAGCCCCAGGGTGCGCTGGATCGCCTCGATCACCTTGGGACCGCCGGGATGGCAGACCCAGCCGGCGATCTCGCTGCTGTGCAGCTGATGGGCGTCCAGCAGCAGCGCCAGGTCACCGGCCAGGTACTTCTCCACCAGCACCGGGACCTCGGCGTCCAGCACGATCTTCAGCCCGCCCGAACCCACGTCCCAGCCCATGATCCGCTCGGTGTCCGGGTACAGGTGCGAACGCGAGTCGAGCACCGCGGGCATCGACTGCTCGATGCCCAGCCGCTCGGCCCGTTCGGAACCGACCAGCACCACGGCGGCCGCCCCGTCGCCGAACAGCCCGGTGGCCACCATGTTGGCAGCGGAGCGGTCCTGCGGCTGCATGGTCAGGGTGCACAGCTCCACCGACAGCAGCACCGCCACCTGGTCGGGATGGGCCTTGAGGTAGTCGTGCACCCGGGCGATCCCGGCGGCACCGGCGACGCAGCCCAGGCCGAACATCGGCATCCGCTTGACGTCCGGGCGCAATCCCACGATCGGCGCGATCAGCGCGTCCAGCGACGGGGCGGCGACCCCGGTGACCGTGGTGAACAGGATCAGGTCGACGTCGGTCGCCTCCAGGCCGGCGGCCGCCAGCGCCTCGGTGACCGCGCGGGCGCCGAGCGCGGTGCCCTGGGCGATGAAGACGTCGTTGGACAGGCCGAAATCCACCAGCTCCTGGTAGCGCTCCAGCGGCACCGCGGTGTGCCGGGTGCGCACCTGGGCGTTCTGGTGGAACCGGCGCAGCAGGGCCCGCTCCCGGTCCGAGGACAGGCACCAGTCCGCGATCGCATCGGTGATGTCCTGCTGGTCGTAGCGGTACTCCGGCAATACCCCGCGAACGCCGGCGATGGTGGTCATCGACCCAGCTTAGGTCGGTTCGGCCGGACGCCGCCCCTATGCTCAGGCCGTGCTGGCCCGCCTCTCCGTCCTGGTGCGCACCAGTCATCCCATCCCCTGCGTCGCGGTCACGGCGCTGTCGGTGGCACTGGCCGCGATCGCCGGCAAGCCGCCGGGAACCTGCCTGCTGGTTGCCGCGGCGGTGCTGGCCGGCCAGCTGACCATCGGCTGGTCCAACGACCTGATCGACGCCCCGCGCGATCGTGCGGCCGGCCGGCTGGACAAGCCGTTGGCGAACCGGCCCGAACTGGCCGGCCTGGTCCGGCTGGCCCTGGCCGCCGCCGTGGTGCTGGCGGTGCTGCTGTCGCTGGGACTGGGCTGGCGGGCCGCCGCGCTGCACGGCGTCACGGTGGCCGGCGGCTGGGCCTACAACCTGGGGCTCAAGGCGACGCCCTGGTCGGCACTGGCCTACTTCGTCGCCTTCGCGGCCCTGCCGGCGATGGCGATGGCGGCGACGCCGGACCCGGAACTGGCACCGGCCTGGACGATGCTGGCCGCCGGTCTGGTCGGGGTGGCGGCGCACTTCGGCAACGTGCTGCCGGACCTGGCCGACGACCTGGCCGCCGGTGTGCTCGGCCTGCCGCAGCGGCTGGGCACCCGGGGCTCGGTGCTCGCCGCGATCTCGGCCCTGCTGCTGGCCGCCGCGATCATCGACGTCCGGGTCGGCTCCCGGCATCCGGTGCCGACCGCGCTGGGCACCGCCGCGGTGCTGGTGCTGGCCCTGGTCGCACTCGGCTGCGCGCTGCGGCACCGTCGAGGCGCCTTCGAGGCCACCATGCTGGCCGCCGCGGTGGACGTGGTCATCCTGGCGGTCAACCACGGGCTCGGTTAGCCCCCGGCTTCGGTCAGCCGCCGGCCGGCGGCAGCCCGGTGCCGCCGACCAGCGGCGTGATCCCGGCCGACGGCGCGGGCGCCTGCTCCAGCGGGCCGCAGTGCCGCCAGCGGCGCCCGGCACTGGCCGCCGGTGTCGGCCAGGCGGACCGGTCGGCGGGCAGGTCGAAGCGCTGCACCGTCCGGTACTCCCGGCCGGCGTCCGGATCGCTGGAGGGATCCAGCAGCCGGGCCGGCACCCAGGCGGAGATGTGCAGGTAGCCGTTGGTGCCGTCGGCGAAGCTGCCGTAGGTGCGCCAGGACACCAGACCCCACCAGCTGCCCTCGCTGCGCCCCCAGGCATGCAGGTCGGCCAACTGGCGGACCAGCGGCACCAGGACCCGGGGTGGCATTCCAGCAATTATTCGTACCTGTGTTCGAATACGCAATGCAGACACCCGCGGCAGGGCACGACCGCCGGCCCACCTCGGTGGCGCTGGCTACCGGCGAGCAGACTCGGGGCTGTGACGGAACCGGACTTCGATCGGGTAGCGGCACCGTTGCGAGCACCGGTCCTCCTCGACCAGCACTGGTGCAACGTCAGCTTCGTGCACTGGCCGGTCGAGCCGGCCTCGGTCGCCCACCTGTTTCCGGCCGGCTGCCGTCCGGATGTGTTCCAGGACCGCAGCTACGTGGGCCTGGTGCCCTTCCAGATGCTCGGCGCCAGCCTCGGGCGGGCCGGCTGGATCCCCTACTTCGGCTCGTTCGCCGAGACCAACATCCGGCTGTACTCGGTGGACGACGCCGGCCGGCACGGCGTGGTGTTCCGCTCGCTGGAGACCGAGCGGCTGGCCGTGGTGCCGGTCGCCCGGCTGCTGTTCGGCGTTCCCTACACCTGGGCGCGGATGCGGGTCAGCCAGCAGCCCGGCAACCAGTGGCACTACGAGTCGCGACGGCGCTGGCCGGGGCGGGGACCGTCCAGCAGGCTGCGGGTCCGGGTCGGCGGCCCGGTCGAGCCGAGCACGCTGGAACAGTGGCTCACCGCCCGGTGGGGGCTGCACGCCCGGATCGCCGGCCGCACCCGGTGGGTGCCGAACTCGCACGATCCCTGGCCGCTGTATCAGGCCGAGGTGCTGGAACTGCGCGACGACCTGCTGGCCGCCGCCGGGGTCACGCCGGCCGGCGAGCCGCTGCGCGCACTGTTCTCCCCCGGCGTGCGGGCGCGGTTCGGGCTGCCGGTCCGGCTGCGGTGACCGGCCGGGTCAGGCCAGTCGCAACGCGGCCGGCTCGTCGCGCTGCGGGAGGTCGCCGCGGTAGACGGTCTCGGCCGCGATGTCGCGCAGCTTGCGGTGCTGGTGCTGGGAGGTCACCCGCAGCAGGTCGAAGGCGGCCTGGTCGGTGAGCGAGTAGCGCACCATCAGGATGCCGATCGCCATGCCGATCTCGCGGTTGCTCTGCAGCGCGGTCTCGAGGTTGCCGGCACGCTCGTGGTCGTGCACCCTGGCCAGCGCGATGGCGGCGTGGTCGGCGTAGACATCGGCGAAGCGGCAGATCAGATCGGTGAAGAAGCCCGGCTCGTCGGAGAAGAGCAACATCGCCGCGCGCACCACGTTGTCCAGGGTCAGGCAGTACCCCAGGGCCGACCGGATCGGAGTCTCGGTGCGCAGCCGCTCGGTGAACAGCGGCCACCGGCTCTCGGCGGCCAGGTCATCGACCCCGACTCTGGCGCGGGTGCGCAGCACCTCCCAGGCGATTCCCTCACCGGTGCCGGTCGAGATGGCCGCCACCTTGGCGAGCAACTGCTGGTCCGTGGAGTTGCTGTGGACGAGGACGCCCTGCGGCGTCAGGTGGGCGATCGCGGCGAAGGAGCAGCCGATCGCGCCGGTGATGAGGTCGAGTACCCGGGAGGCGGCAGCGTCCCGGTCGGCCTGTTCGGCCAGGTCGCGGGCGAGGGCTGCGAACCACCGCGCGCTGTCCATATCGGAAAGGTCACTCAAGGTTGTACGGCACACCATTCGGGCTCGAGTGCTGTGCCAGACGTTTTCTCGACTGCACGGCTCGGCGCCAATGTAATAGATCTTCAGCCGCAACGCCTAGTGAGCAGGCGTGCACAAGTATTGGGCGCCGCCCGCGTCCACTACTGGTTTACCGCACGCTTCGGCCTGCTGGCAATCCCCTGCCGCCTCGGCCTGGCAGCTTTCGGCGAACGCAAGGTCGCGCACCCGTCCGGAAACCGCGCCGGCGGCGAAAAGTCGACCCCCGGATTCGATCTTTTCCACCGAACGGTGTCCAATGGTCTGCAGGACCCTGCATAGACCCTTGCACTCCTCGTCGACGGCCGCGAAGTGAAACAGCGGGCCGGCGCATCATCAGTACGGGAGTTCCCGAAGATGACCCAACCCTCCAAAACCGCGGTCGCGACCGCCAGCAGCGCGGCACCGTCGAGCCCGACCCCGCTGCAGAACGACCAGGGCAAGATCAGTGTGGCGCAGAGCGTTGTCCAGAAGATCGCCGGCATGGCCTGCCGCGAGATCAGCGGAGTGCATCGGATGGGTACCAGCACCGGCCGGGCCTTCGGAGCGATCCGCGAGCGGATCCCGGGCAGTTCCGGACCCAACGTTGCCCAGGGCGTCGGCGTCGAGGTCGGCGAGACCCAGACAGCCATCGACCTGGACATCGTCGTCGAGTACGGGGTGTCGATCGCCGACCTGGGCAAGAGCATCCAGCGCAACGTCAAGCAGTCGGTGGAGCGAATGACCGGCTTGGAGGTCGTCGAGGTCAACGTAAACGTCGATGACGTCTACCTGCCGAGCGACGACCAGCAGGACGCACCCGCCCGGGTCTCATGACCGAGCCGGCTGAGACCGCCCTGGTCGACGGGATCGACGTCGACGCCGTAGCCGCGGCGGTACGCGGTTGC
>JAVEEO010000042.1 GCA_030840415.1 Pseudonocardiales bacterium
ACTTCGCCACCAAGGACGTCACCAGCTGAGTCCGCCGGCCGGCCACCAGCTGAGTCGGCTGGCCCGCGAACCCGGCACCGCAATCGATCCGGCACCGGTCAGCCGCCGCTGAGCAGCACGAGTTGCCGGGTCGCCCGGGTCATCGCCACGTAGCGGTCGACCGTGCCCTCGATGCCGGTGCCGAACGACTCGGGATCGACCAGCACGACCAGGTCGAACTCCAATCCCTTCGCCAACTCCGGGGTCAGCAACCGGACCCGGGGCCTGCCATTGACCACCGCCCACAACGCTGCCCGGGAGGCAGGCTGAGCGATCACGCAGGCGACCCCGTCAGCCTGCCCGGCCAGCCAGCCGTTGAGGATCTCCTCGAGAGCGGCGACCGAATCCCGAACGACGGGCACGCCGGCGCGGCGGATCGAGGTCGGCACGTTGGCGTCCGGCAACGCCGCCCGGATGACCGGCTCGGCCTCGGCCATCACCTCGGCCGGCGTCCGGTAGTTGATGCTCAGCGACGCCACGCTGATCTCGCCGAGCCCGATCCGCGCCAGCCGCTCCTGCCACGACTCGGCGAACCCGTGCCCGGCCTGCGCCCGATCGCCGACCACGGTGAAGCTGCGGGACGGGCAGCGCAGCAGCAGCATCTGCCATTGCGCGTCGGTCAGTTCCTGCGCCTCGTCCACGAGAACGTGCGCGAACGGGCCGGCGAACAGGTCGGGATCGGCACCGGGCAGCGCCGCCCGGTCCACCAGCGCATCACGCAGGTCCTGGTGGCGCAGGGTGGTCATCAGCAGCAACTCGGAGTCGTCGGCCGCGATGAGGTCCTCCACCACCCGGGTCAACTGCTCCCGCTGGGCGGCCACCGCGGCCTCGCTCCGGCGCCGGCGCCGGGCCGCCTCCGGATCGCCGAGCCGCCGCCGGGCCGCGTCCAGCAGCGGCAGGTCCGCCACCGTCCAGGCCTGCGGATCGTCCCGCTGCAGCAGCCGAATCTCGTTCGGCTCGAGCCAGGACGCGCACCTGCGCAGGTAAGCCGGCACCGACCACAGATCGCCCACCAGGTCGGCCGCCTCGATCAGCGGCCAGGCCCGGTTGAAGGCGATGAGCAGGTCCTGGTCCTGCAGCAGCGACCTGCGCAGCAGGGTCGGCGAGACGTCGCCGTCGAGCTTGTCCAGCAGGATGGTGAGCAGTTGCTCGAACACCTCGTCGCGCGCCTCGTTGTGTGGCGTGCCCGGCTCGGCCGCCTCGAACGCCTCGGCCCAGTCCTCAGCATTCAGCCGGACGTCGGACCAGGGCGTGCTCACGGTCATCGACCTGGTCGGCGGCTCCTCATAGAACCGGACGGCGGTCTCGACCGCCCGCACCAGGTCCGCCGACGACTTCAGCGTGGCCACCGCCGGGTCGGTCTCGAGCCCGGCCGTCGCGCCCTCGGCCACCAGGTCGCGCAGGGTGCAGGTCCGCACGCCCTCCTCCCCGAGGCTGGGCAGCACGTCCGACACGTAGTCCAGATAGGGCTGATGCGGCCCGACGAACAGCACGCCGCCACGCGGGGACCCGAGCCTCGGGTCGGAGTAGAGCAGGTAGGCGGCACGGTGCAGCGCGACCACCGTCTTGCCGGTGCCCGGCCCGCCGTCCACCACCAGCGCGCCCCGCGACCCGGCTCGGATGATGGCATCCTGGTCGGCCTGGATGGTGGCGAGGACGTCGCGCATCCGGTTCGACCGGGTTGCGCCCAGGCTGGAAATAAAGGCGGACTGGTCGTCCAGGGCGGCGTGCCGGTCCAGGCCCTCGGCGGTGAACACCTCGTCCCAGTAGTCGCTGATCCGGCCGCCGGTCCAGCGGTAGCGGCGGCGGCTGGCCAGCCCCATCGGAGAGCCATGGGTGGCGGCGAAGAACGCCTCGGCCGCCGGCGAGCGCCAGTCGAGCAGCAGCCGGCGACCGTCGCCGTCGGTCAGGCCGAGCCGGCCGACGTAGACCGGCTCCGGATCGTCGACGGCGACCAGGCGCCCGAGGCACAGATCCAGGCCGTAGCGGCGCAGGGTGCGCAGCCGGGTGGTCAGCCGGTGGATCTCGGAGTCCCGGTCCAGCGCGTGCTGGCCGCTGCCACCGGGTGCCTTGAGCTGGACGTTCAGCCGATCGGTCAGGTCGGCGATCGCCTGCTCCAGGCTCGCCGACCAGCCGCTCAGGAGTTCAGCCGGTCGCAGTCGCCGGCTGCCAGCGGCACCGGCGCCGAAGCCCGCAGCTCCGCCGCCACCATGGCCGCCACCAGCCGATCGCCGGGCAGGCCGGCATGGGTCACCGCCGAGGCCGGGCAGACGCTCTGGATCCGGATGTTGAGCGCGCCGGCCAGCACCGCCGACTCCGGCGGGATCACCACCTCGTCGCGGCTGGTCCACAACGAGATGAAGGCGACGCCCCGCGGCACCTCGCTGCCGGAGCCGGCGTTCAGCCGGGCCAGCAGGTCGCTGCCCGGGTCCAGCTGCCGGCAGGCCAGCGGGCACTGGCCGGCGAACAGCGCACCCAGGCTGGCCAGCTCGGTGCCGTGCTGCGGCGAGCCCAGGGTGATCACTCGCCGGACGGCGGCGTCGCGGTCCTGGCTGAGCCACAGCCGGGCCACCACGCCGCCGGCGGAGTAGCCAACCACGTCCACCGACGCCGCGCCGGTCCGCAGCCGGGCACCGGCCGCGGCCGCGGCCAGCGCGCGGGCCTGGGCTGCCAGGTCGCCCTCGGCCTTGTCGGGCAGGCTGACCACCTCGGCGTCCCTGCCCAGCTGACGCAGCCGGCCGGCGAGCACGGCCAGGCCGCTGGTGGAGCCGCCGTAGCCGGGCACCAGCAGCACCGGGCCGGGCTGGTCCTGGGGCACCGCGCGCACCGGCTGCCGAGCGGTGCCGCGGCCGGCCAGCACCGCGACCAGCGCCACCACCAGCCCGACCAGGACGACCGCGCAGCAGCCCACCGCCAGGCGACGGCGGGCCGGGGCCAGCGAACCGAACATCGGTCCATTGTGCGGTCCGATCCCGGGTCGCCGGGTCATAACGAGACGGTCGTTATCGGACCAATCGGCGCCCCCGGTCGCGCGCGGCGTGGTTCGATGGATACATGCACGCCTGGTTGATCTGGCTGATCCTGGCAGCCGTCCTCGCCGGGGCCGAGACGCTGTCGCTGGACCTGGTGCTGATCATGTGCGCGGGCGGCGCGGCAGCCGGTGGCGTCGGCGCTGCCGCCGGACTGCCACCGGCCGCGCAGGTGGCCCTGGCGATCGCCGGTGCACTGGCGCTGCTGCTGTTCGTCCGCCCGGTTGCCAAGCGGCACCTCACCGGCAGCGGGACCGCCCGCACCGGCGTCGAGGCGCTGATCGGGACCCAGGCGATCGTGACCAGCAAGGTCGACGCCTCCGATGGCCGGATCCGGCTCGCCGGCGGCGAATGGTCGGCCCGCGCCTACGACCGGGCCCAGGTGATCCCGGTCGGCAGCACCGTCCAGGTGATCGAGATAACCGGCGCCACGGCGCTGGTCTGGGACAGTTCGCGCTAGGCCGTCCCAGACCGTGCAGGTATCAGCACAGCGGGCGGCCACTCTCCACAAGAAAATGATCTTTACGACATAAGGGGGAAGCAGCCATGGATGCGGTTCTGTTCGCCGTCCTGATCATCGCGATACTCGCGGTGGTGACGCTGCTGCGCAGCGTGCGGATCATTCCGCAGGCCCGTGCGGCGGTGGTGGAGCGGCTGGGCCGCTACACCCGCACCCAGGGGCCCGGCGTGGCGGTGTTGCTGCCCTTCGTCGACCGGATGCGCCCGCTGATCGACATGCGCGAGCAGGTGGTCAGCTTCCCACCGCAGCCGGTGATCACCTCCGACAACCTGACGGTCGGCATCGACTCGGTGATCTACTTCCAGGTCACCGACCCGCGGGCGGCCACCTACGAGATCCAGAACTACATCCAGGCCGTCGAGCAGCTCACCATCACCACGCTGCGCAACGTGGTCGGTTCGCTGAACCTGGAACAGACCCTGACCAGCCGGGACGGCATCAACACCCAGTTGCGCGGCGTGCTGGACGAGGCCACCGGGCCGTGGGGCATCCGGGTGGCGCGGGTGGAGATCAAGGCGATCGAACCGCCGGCCTCGATCCGCGACGCCATGGAGAAGCAGATGCGCGCCGACCGGGACAAGCGCGCCATCATCCTGTCGGCCGAGGGCCAGCGGGAATCGGCCATCAAGACGGCAGAGGGCCAGAAGGCCGCCCAGATCCTGGCCGCCGAGGGCGCCAAGACGGCTGCGATCCTGTCCGCCGAGGCCGAGCGGCAGTCGAAGATCCTGCGCGCCGAGGGTGAGCGGGCGGCCCGCTACCTCAGCGCCCAGGGTGAGGCCAAGGCGATCGAGACCACCTTCAACGCCATCCATGCCGCCAAGCCCGACCCGGCTCTGCTGGCCTACCAGTACCTGCAGACGCTGCCCCGGATCGCCCAGGGCGACGCCAACAAGATGTGGATCGTGCCGAGCGAGTTCTCCAAGGCCTTGGAGGGACTCGGCGGCCTGGCAGGCTCGCTCGGGGGTGGCAGCGGCTCCAGTGACAGCAACGGCAACGACGTGCCGTCCTGGCTGACCGCCACGTCGGCCGGGCCGTCCGGCGGTACCGGCGGCCAGCCCAGCGAGGCGATTCCCACCGACGGCTGGTTCGACTCCAACCTGCCGCCGGCCGCGCTGCAACCGGAGGCCGGCAACCTGCGCGCCTCCGACGACGACCCGGACAGTCAGGCTGCGCACGAGGGCCTGACCGAAGGGCTCGCCGAGCTGCCGATCGGTCTGACCGGCCTGGCCGGCCCGGCCGCGCCCTCGGGCCCGGGCCAGCTGCCGACCGGCCAGAGCGAGGACCAGCCGGGCTGAGCCGGCGCGCCGGCCGGCACACCGCGGCGGTAGCGTGAGGGCTCGGCTGAGCAGGCACGCCGCAGCAACGAGTGTGAGTGGGTACGGCGTGAAAATCGGATACTTCCTGTCCTGCGAGGAGTACTCGCCCCGCGAACTGGTGGAGCAGGCGGTCGCCGCCGAGCAGGCCGGCTTCGACGCCCTGTGGATCTCTGACCACTTCCATCCGTGGAACGACGAGCAGGGCGAGAGCCCGTTCGTCTGGTCGATCATCGGCGCCCTGTCCCAGGCCTGCCGGCTGCAGGTGACCACCGCGGTCACCTGCCCCACGGTGCGGATGCACCCGGCCCTGGTGGCCCAGGCCGCCGCCACCGCGAGCCTGCAACTGGAGGGCCGCTTCGTCCTCGGGGTCGGCAGCGGCGAGGCCCTCAACGAGCACATCACCGGCGCCAACTGGCCGAACGCCGACGTCCGGCTGGAGATGCTGGAGGAAGCGGTGGAGGTGATGCGGCTGCTGTGGAACACCGACGGCTTCGTCAGCCACCGCGGCACCCACTACACCGTCGACGACGCCAAGCTCTACAGCAAGCCCGACACCGCCCCGCAGGTCTACGTCTCCGGCTTCGGCCCGAAGGCGGTCAAGCTGGCCGGCCGGATCGGCGACGGTTACGTCAGCACCATGCCCGACCGCGAGCTGCTGCAACTGTTCGCCGACTCCGGCGGTGCCGGCAAGCCCACCCAGGCCGGCTACAAGGTGTGCTGGGGCACCGACGACGACACCAGCATCGACACCGCGCACCGACTGTGGGCCAACTCCGGCGTGCCCGGCGAGCTGTCGCAGGTGCTGCCCAGCCCGAAGCATTTCGAGCAGGCCAGCCAACTGGTCACCCGGCAGATGACCGCGGACTCGATCGCCTACGGCAAGGACCCGGACCGGCACCTGCAGGCGTTCAAGCCGTTCGCCGAGGTCGGCTACGACGAGATTTACGTGTCGCAGATGGGTGGTTCGGAATCGGCGACGTCCTACCAGGGGTTCTTCGACTTCTACGCCGACCTGCTGCCTCGGCTGCGTGAGCTGGGCTGAGCCCCCGCTGCGCTGGGGTCGGGCTGACCCGGCCGGGAGGCAGGCTCAACGCCGGTGCCCGGCCTGCGGCCGGTAGCCGGCGGTGAACCGGTCCCGCACCTCGGGCGGCTGCTGGGACCAGTCGGCCACCCGGACCGTGCCGACCACACCTGGGCGCCGAGACGTATGTGGGCGAGCTGGCGCTCCAGCCAGTTCGGCGGCACCTCGGAGTCGGCATCGGTGCTGGCCGGCCACGATCGCGGCGCTGCGGTCGGTGCAGCGATCAAGGGCGACCACGATGCGGACCGGCAGCGTGGTCCGCTCGACCGCCTCGGCCATGCTGCGCAGGCAGGCAGGCAGGCCGGCAGCAGCTGCTGCTCGTCGTGCGCCGGGA
>JAVEEO010000050.1 GCA_030840415.1 Pseudonocardiales bacterium
GCGATACCGAGAAAGACGGCGATGACCGAGACGAGGTGGTACCGGAACGAGATCACGACAGGAGGCCCCTAAACCAGGAAACGACATGGTCCCAACCGTCGGCCAGGAGATGCAGGTAGCTGTCACCGGAGCTGCCGGCAATCAGGACGACGGCGATGGCCAGTGCGGCGGCAACCGCCAGCAGCACCAGGGACAGCGCCGACACCCTGGTCTGGAACAGCTGGGCGGCGGCTTTGGCGTCCACCAGCCGGCCACCGATCTTGAGCCGGGTCAGCACCGTGGAGGCGATGCCGCCGCGGCCGGCGTCCAGGAACTCCTCCAGGGTGGCGCGCATTCCGACCGTGACGATCAGCCGGGCGGAGCCGGCATCGGCCAGCAGCATCGCGGCGTCCTCGCTGGTGCCCGCTGAGGCGAACACGACCGGCTCGATGCGCAGGTCCTGCACCCGGGCCAGTCCCTCGACCCGGCCGTGGTGATCGGCGTGGGCCACCACCTCGGCAGCTTCGCGCAGCGCGGCGTCGGAGATCTCGTCCAGGTTGCCGATCACCAGATCGGCCTCGTAGCCGGCGTCGCGGAGCACGTCGGCTCCGGCGTCCACGCCGACCAGGATCGGCCGGAACTCGCGGATGTAGTGCTTCAGCGAGCGCAGGTCGGCCTTGTAGTCATAGCCCTTGGCGACCAGCAGCACGTGCCGGCCGCGGAACCGGGTGCTGAGCTCGGGCAGCCCGACGCCGTCGAGCAGCAACTCCTTCTCGCGCTCCATGTGCTGCTGGGTGCTGGCGGCGAAGGCCTGCAGCTGCGCGGACAGCCCCGCCTTAGCGGCGCGCATGGCGGCCCGGATGCTGTCGGCGTCCTGCCGGATGCCGCGGGCGGCCACCCGGTCGCCGATGTAGAGCACGTCCTCGTCCAGCCGCAGCCGGCTGCCTTCCTTGACCTCGGCGAAGATCTCGGTCCCGACCTCGTCGAGCAGGGCGATGCCGTGCTGGACGAGGACTTCGGGACCGAGGTTGGGATAGCGGCCGGAGATGCTCGGCTGGGCGTTGACCACCACGCTGACCCCGGCCGCGACCAGGGCGTCGGCGGTCGAGCGGTCCAGGTCGGCGATGTCGATGACGGCGATGTCGCCGGAGTTCAGCCGGTTCAGCAGCCGGCCAACCCGGCGGTCCAGCCGGGCCACCCCGGTGATGCCGGGCAGCGCCTCGCGGCGTCGGTCGGACTGCCTCAGTGCCAGCTTCATGAGTTTCGATGGTGCCATCCGGCGCGGGGTTCGGGGCACTTCGCCACGCGGCGTCACCGGCTCGATCGGCGCCGGCCGGTCGTTCGCGCCGGCTCGGCGACCGGCGGAGAACCTGGCGGGTCCGCGGCCGCGGCGGTGGGGGGACGGCGGCCGTTGCGCCGGGCGGTTCCCGGCGTCCGGCGCTCGACGGCCAGCTCCGCGGTGTCCGCGCGCGCGTCCTCGAGCAGTTGCGCGGCGTGCTCGCGGGCCACCGCGCTGTCGTTGCCGGCCAGCATCCGGGCCAGCTCCACCAGCCGGTCCTCGCCGGCGACCGACCGGATGTCACTGCGGGTGACCCCGCCGGCTTCGGTGGCCGCCCTGCCCGGGGTGCCGGCGATTGCCTTGTCGACCACGAGGTGACGGTCGGCGAAGGCGGCCACCTGCGCCAGGTGGGTGACCACCACCACCTGGTGCTTGCGGGCCAGCCGGGCCAGCCGGCGGCCGACCTCGACCGCGGCCCGGCCACCGACCCCGGCATCGACCTCGTCGAAGACCATGGTCGGTACCGGATCGGTCCCGGCCAGCGCCACCTCGATCGCCAGCATCACCCGGGACAGCTCGCCGCCGGACGCGCCGCGCTGCACCGCCAGGGCCGGCGCGTCCGGGTGCGGTCGCAGGGTGATCTCGACCTCGTCGACACCGTCCGGGCCGGCGCCGGCCGGTTGGCCGCCGATCACCACCTGCGGACCGGACTCAACCGGATGCCGGGGCCGGACCTCGACCCGCACGGTGGCCGCAGGCATCGCCAGGCCGGACAGCTCGGCGGTGATCAGCTGCGAGAGCCGGTCGGCGGCCAGCCGGCGCTGCTCGGACACCGCCGCGGCCAGGTCGGTGTACCGGGCGGCGGCGGCGTCCCGCTCGGCGGCCAGGGCGGCCAGCGCCTCGTCCGAGGTGTCCGCGGCGGCCAGCCGGCGCTCGGCCTCGGCCGCCCAGTCCAGTACCGCGCCGAGTCCGCCCTCGGGCGGGGTGGCGCCGTAGCCGGTGCCGTCGCCGTACTTGCGGATCAGCGAGTTGAGCGCGGCACGGCGCTCGTGCACCGCGGCCAGCCGGGCCGGGTCGGCCTCCAGTTGCGCCTGGTAGCCGGCCAGCTCGCTGCCGACGTCAGTGGCCGCGGCGGCCAGCTCGGCCAGCCGGGTGCTGAGCTGGTCCAGCGCGGTGTCGGTGCCGGCCACCTGGCCCAGCGCCCGGCCGGCTGCCGCGATCAGGGACTGCACGTCCGGCAGGTCGGCGGTCGGGTCGTCCGGGTCACCGAGCAGCGCGTCGTGCGCGGTGCGGGCCGCCACCCGCAGCGCGTCGGCATGCTCCAGCCGGGCGGCCAGGCCGGCCAGTTCGACGTCCTCCCCCGGCTGCGGGTCGACCCTGGCGATCTCGGCGAGGCCGTGCTGGAGCAGCTCGGTCTCGCGGGCCAGCTCGCGGGCGGCACCGGTACGACGGGCCAGCTCGGCCACCGCGGCCCGCCACTGCGCGAAGGCGGCCCGGCAGTCGGCCAGGTCGAGTCCGGCGAACCGGTCCAGGGTCAGCCGCTGCTCGGCCGGCTGGGTCAGCCGCTGCTGGTCGCTCTGGCCGTGCACCGCCACCAGGTTCTCGGCCAGCCTGGCCAGCACCGTCGCGGGGACCGACGCGCCGCCGGCGACCGCCCGGGACCGGCCGGCGGCGGTGATCACCCGGCGCAGCACCAGGCTGCCATCGGTGTCGAGGTCACCACCGGCCTCGGTCACCGCCTGCGCGGTGACCGAGTCGCTGTCGACCAGCAGCCTGCCCTCGACGCTGGCCGAGTCCACTCCGGCCCGCAGCCGGGACGAGTCGGCCCGGCCACCGAACAGCAACGCCAGCCCGGTCACCACCATGGTCTTGCCGGCGCCGGTCTCGCCGGTCACCACGGTCAGCCCCGGCCCGAGTTCGAGCACGGCGTCGGAGATCACTCCGAGCCCGCGGATGCGGATTTCCTCCAGCATGTGCCGCCTCAGCCCCTCCTCGACGTCCTCCGACAGGAACTATCCGCCACGGCTCTGACAGTCCCAACTGCCGGACCGGCCGTCACGCAGGCTGCGCACCGGCAGCTGGAACTTGGCGACCAGCCGCTCACCGAACGGAGTGGGATGCGGCCGGGCGATGGTGACGGTCTGGTCCGACCGCTCGACCCGCAACCGGGTGTGCGGCGGCAGCCGGTGGATCCGCCGGCCGTCGCAGCTCAGCACGCCCGGCTGGTCGGCACCCATCAGGTCGATGCCGATCTGGGAGTTCGGGGCCACCACCAGCGGCCGCTGGAACAGTGCGTGCGCGGCGTTGGGCACCACCAGCATCGCCTCGACGTCGGGCCAGACGATCGGGCCGCCGACCGAGAAGGCGTAGGCGGTGGAGCCGGTGGGGGTCGCGCAGATCACCCCGTCGCAGCCGAACCGCAGCAGCGGCCGGTCATCCACCGACACCGCCACCTCCAGCAGCTTCTCCCGGTTGCTCTTCTCCACCGACGCCTCGTTGAGCGCCCAGTCCTCGGCGATCACCTCGCCGGCCAGGGTCGCGGTCACCTGCACGGTGAACCGCTCCTCCACCTCGTAGCGTCCCTCGACGATCGCGGTCACGGTCGCGTCGAGGGCATCGACCTCGGTCTCGGCCAGGAACCCGACGTGCCCCAGGTTGACCCCGAGCAGCGGGATGCCGGCGCTGCGGGCATGCTCGGCCGCGCGCAGGAACGTCCCGTCGCCGCCGAGCACCAGCGCCACCTCGGCGCCCTTGGCCAGTTGGGTGCCGTCCAGCAGGCTGACCGCGCCCAGCTCGCCCCTCTCGGCCACGTCGGCCGCCTCGACCGGGCTGATCCGCACCTCGAAGCCGGCGTCGTTGAGCCGGGTGATCAGCCCGCGGGCCAGCTCCCGGATGTCGGAGCGGCCGGCGTGCACCACCAGCAGCACGGACCTCATGCACCCTCCCCGGCGATGGCTGAGATC
This sequence comes from Pseudonocardiales bacterium, assembly GCA_030840415.1. Lineage (GTDB taxonomy): Bacteria > Actinomycetota > Actinomycetes > Mycobacteriales > Jatrophihabitantaceae > Jatrophihabitans_A. Next base: position 4,222 of record JAVEEO010000050.1, read on the forward strand.
CTGGCCTCGTCGGCCGGACCGGCGTCCTGGCGCAGCCACAGGAAGAATTCCACGTTGCCGCTGGGCCCGGGCAGCGGGCTCCGGGCGACCCCGGCGGTCCCCCAGCCCAGCTCCTGCGCGGCACCGGCCACCGCCAGCACCGACTCGGCGCGCAGCTCCGGCTCGCGTACCACTCCGCCCCGGCCCAGCCGCTGCCGGCCGACCTCGAACTGCGGCTTGACCATCGGCACCAGGTCGGTGGCCGTGCACGCGGTCAACGCGGGTAGCACCAGGCTGAGCGAGATGAAGGACAGGTCGGCGACGGTCAGGTCGGCCGGGCCGCCGATCTGGTCCGGGGTCAGCGTCCGGACGTTGGTGCGGTCCCGCACGACCACCCGGGGGTCGGACTGCAGCGCCCAGACCAGCTGCCCGTAGCCGACGTCGACCGCGACCACCTCGCGAGCACCGGCGCGCAGCAACACGTCGGTGAAGCCGCCGGTCGAGGCACCGGCGTCCAGGCAGCGCCGGCCGCTGACCTGCAGGCCGGTGAACTCGGCGAGGGCGCCGGCCAGCTTGTGTGCCCCGCGCGAGGCGTAGCCCGGGTCCTGGACGTCGGCGACGACCCGGATCGGGGTGTCCTGCTCGACTCCGGTGGCGGCCTTGGTTGCGACGGTGCCGCGCACCTGCACCCGGCCGGCCTCGATCAGCTCGCCGGCCTGCTCGCGGGAGCGCGCCAACTGGCGACGCACCAGCTCGGCATCCAGGCGCAACCGGCGGACCATGAGTCGCGGCTCAGCCCTGGTCGAGGTTGGCAAGCGCGCCCTGGAGTTCGGAGTGCAGCGCATCGAGTCGGGACACGGCCTCGGTCAGCGGGCCGTCCCCGATGCCGACGATGCCGTCGGCGGCGGCCGAGATCCGCAGCACCAGGTCGGTGCCGTCGGGAGCCGGGGCGGGATGCGGGTCGGTCACAGACCCCAGGCTACGTGGTGGATCGCGCCGGGCCGGCGCGATCCACAGGTGTCGCCGGCCGATCATTCGGCCGCCGCCGCTCGCCGCCAGGCCACCCGCTGGGCTCAGCCGGCCGCGGGGCCGAGGCCGAGTTGTTCGATCAGCCTGGCTGCGGCCTCGTCGGTTCCGCGGATCCGCAGTGTCCGGCCGCCGTCGTCGAGCAGCCGCCAGCTCGCCACCGCCAGTGCCCGCAAGCCGTCCAAGTTTTCCCCGCCGTGCAAGTCCTGCCCGCCGTGCGAGTTCTCGTGACCGTCCGGGCCGTGCGATCCGTTCGCACTCCGAGCACCCAGCAACAGCTCCGCGTCGGTGATCCGTACCTGCGCCGATCCGCAACTGACCAGCCGGTCGGCTTCGCGCACCTCCGGGTGCGGGTACAGCAGCGCCGAGAGGTCACGGCCGAGGTAGTCCGGCCGGTGCAGCGGTGGTGCCGCCAGCAAGCCGGCGGGATCGGTGACGCCGGTGAACACCAGCAGCGAGGCGCAGTCGCTGCGGCGGGCGCCCTCGATGTCGGTGTCGAGCCGGTCGCCCACCACGATCGGGTGCCGGGCGCCGGATCGCTCGACGCTCTCGGCGTGCATCGCCGGATCGGGCTTCCCGGTGGCCGCCGGCGTGCGACCGGTCGCGTGCCGCAGCGCCGCCACCAGCGATCCGTTGCCCGGCAGCGGCCCGCGCGGGGACGGCACGGTGGCGTCGAGGTTGGTGGCCAGCCAAGGCACTCCCCGGCCGATCGCCACCGCCGCCTCGGCCAGTGCCTGCCAGTCGGTGCCGGGATAGAAGCCCTGCACGACGGCGGCCGGGTCCTGCTCGGCGGACGAGACCGGCCGCAACCCGCGTTCGATCAGCGCCTCGGTCAGCCCGGTGGTTCCCACCACCAGCACCGCCGCCCCGGCCGGCAGCCGGTCGGCCAGGTAGTGCGCGGCCGCCTGTGCGGAGGTGACCACCTCATCGGGTTCGGCGGGTACCCCGACCCGGTGCAACAACTCCGCCACCTGGACGGGGGTGCGGGAGGCGTTGTTGGTGACGAAGGCCAGCCGCATGCCGGCCCGCCGGGCAGCCTCCAGAGCATCCGGAGCGCCGGTGACCGGTTGCTCGCCCAGGTACACCACGCCGTCGAGGTCGAGCAGCGCCACGTCGTAGCGGGTGGCAAGCGAAACGTCCGAACCGATCATGCGATGACTCTCCCCGTGCTCGAAAACGCCAGCCGTCGGCTGCCGTAGCATCGGCCCTCGTGACCGATGCCCTTACCGCAGGCCGTGGCCTGTCCCTCGCCCCGTTTCGTGCCCTTCGCTTCACGGCGGACGCCGACTCGCTGGGCCGGCAGCTGTCCCCGCCCTACGACGTGATCGCCGATGCCGAGCGGGCCGAACTGATCCGGTCCAGTGCGACGAACGTCGTCCGGTTGATCCTTCCAGAGCAGGATGAGGCCCGCTTCGCCGACGGGGACCGCTATGCCGGTGCCAAGGCGGTGCTGGAGGGCTGGGTCAACAAGCGGGTGCTCGCCGTCGACGACGAGCCCGCGCTGTTCGTCTACGAGATGAGCACGCCGGACGGCGCGGCGACCCGGGGCCTGCTGGGGGCGGTCGAGCTGCGCGATCCCGAGGACGGCGTAATCCTGCCGCACGAGAACACCATGGCCGGTCCGGTGTCGGACCGGCTGGCCCTGATGAGCGCCACCGAGGCCAACCTCGAGCCGATCTTCCTGGTCTACGAGGGCGGCGGGGCGGCTTCGGAGCTGGTGGCCTCGGTCGACGAGCAGGCACCGCTCAGCTCGGCGAGCACCCCGAACGGGGTACGGCACCGGTTGTGGGCAGTGACCGACCCGGCCGCGCATGCCGCGGTGGCCGAGGATCTGGCCGGCCGCCGCGCACTGATCGCCGACGGCCATCACCGCTACGCGACCTACCGGCAGCTGCAGGCCGACCATGGCGGCGAGCCCGGACCGTGGGATCGCGGCCTGACGCTGCTGGTCGACACCTCGTCCTACGGCCCGCAGGTGCATCCGATCCACCGGGTCGTGGCGCTCGGCTGGATCCGGATCCTGGAGCTGACCGAGGGCGCTGCCGACATCAGCGAGCCGATGTCGGTCGCTGCCGCGGAGAAGCAACTGAGCCAGACCGAGGGCTTCGCGGTCGCCCTGGCGCACGAGGACGAGGCCGTGGTGGTGTCGAACCTGTCCGCCGACCTGCGGCGCGAGGCGCTGGGATCGGCTGCCGACACGGCGCTCGGCGAGCTCGACATCACGGTGCTGCACCGCGTGCTCATCGAGCGGGTCTGGCAGCTCAGCGACACGGTGGACAACGTGGGTTACGCGCACAGCGTCAGCGAGGCGCTGGCCGAGGCCCTGCATGCCGGGCGCACCGCGGTACTGGTCCGGGCCACGCCGGTCCAGGCGGTCGCCGCGGTGGCCGCGGCCGGCGAGCGGATGCCCCGCAAGTCGACCCTGTTCACCCCGAAGCCGGCCTCCGGCGTGGTGATCCGGCGGTTCGCCGACCAGTAGCCGGCTCACCAGGCCGAGCAGGACCTGGGCCGAGCAGGACCTGGGCCTGAACCCAGAGCAGCCCGAACCCAGAGCAGCCCCAGGTCAAGTTCAGAGCTGGCCGGGCCGGTTTTACGGCCGGCCAGCCCTCTTTCAGAGCAGATTCGCGGCCCGGTCCGCTGCGTCGGTCTCGTCCTCGATGTCGACCTTCGCGGCGGCACCGAACCACTGAGCCGCTTCGTCCTTGCGGCCGGCTGCCTCCAACGCGTCGGCGTAGGCGTAGGCCAGCCGGGCACTGCCCGGTCGGGGGTGGTCGACGTCCAGGCTCCCGCCCCGCTCGAACACCGCCAGCGCGGCGTCCAGCTGGTTCAGGTCCCGGCGCGCGCCGGCCACCACGATGATGAGTTCGGCCCGGGTGGGGAAGTCGAGCTTCGAGATCGCGGGGTCGTCGAAGGCCTTCAATGCCCGTTCCGGACGGCCGAGCGCGCGTTCGCAGTCAGCCATCACCGCGATGTGGCTGGGGTCTCCCGAGATCCGGCGGGCGGCACGCAGCTCCGACAGGGCCTCTGCCCACTCGCCGGCGTGGTAGGCGGCGAGGCCGGTGGCCTCCCGGACCGCGGCGACCCTGGCACCCCGGCCGCGGGCGGCACGGGCATGCTCCAGCGCCCGCTTCGGGTCGGTGTCGATCGCCTGGCCGGCGGCTACCAGGTGAGCGCCGACGAACTCCGCGGCGAGCTTGCTGAGCGAGCGCAGTTCCGAACGGACCGAGGGATCCAGCAGCTTGGGGTCAGCACCGGCCGGGATCGCGATCTCGCTCCCCCGGGTCGGGCGCGAGCCCCTGGTCGATTCGTAGTCCTCCTCGGCCGGGCGGAACCGGCCCCGACCTGCGTTGTCCCGAGAGCCCGCGTCACGGGCAGCCGGATAGCCCCGCCCGCCGGCCGGGCGCTCGGGACGGCCGGAT
>JAVEEO010000073.1 GCA_030840415.1 Pseudonocardiales bacterium
GAGCCGACCGGCGCGCGGCAGTGCATCCACCAGCTCGTCCGGCAGCAGGCGGACCGGACCCCGGACGCGGTCGCGGTGAGCTTCGGGACCGCGACGCTGACCTACCGCGAGCTGGTCGAGCGGGCCGAGCGGCTGGCCCGGCAGCTCCGGACGGCCGGCACCACCGCCGAGGAGGTGGTGGCCGTGGTCGCCGAGCGCTCGCCGGAGCTGATCGTGCGGCTGCTCGGCGTGCTGTGCGCCTCGGCCGCCTACCTGGCCCTGGAACCGGATTTGCCCGCCGCCCGGCGCGACCAACTGCTGGCCGCCGCGGGGTGCCGGACGGTGCTCGGCGCGCCGGCGGACCTGGTGCTGCCGGCCGGCGTCCGGACCCTGGACGACTCCGCGCCGGACGAACCCGTGCCGGACGAACCCGCGCCGGACGAACCCGCGCTCGACGAACCCGGTGGGCGGGCTTCCGACGTGCCGGAGCAGCTGGCCTACCTGAGCTTCACCTCCGGCTCCACCGGCGAACCGAAGGCGGTCTGCGTTCCGCATGCCGCGGTGGCCCGGCTGGTGATCGCGCCGGACTGGTGCGACTTCGGCCCGTCCGACGTCTTCCTGCAACTGGCGCCGGTCGCCTTCGACGCCTCCACCCTGGAGATCTGGGCGCCGCTGTGCAACGGCGGCCGGCTGGCGATCATGGCGCCCGGCCCGCTGGACCTGGCCGAGCTGGCAGCCACCATCGCCGAGCAGCGGGTGAGCGTGCTGTGGCTGACCGCCGGGCTGTTCAGCCGGTTCGTCGACCGGCACCCGGAGGCCTTCGCCGGCGTCCGGCAGGTGATCTCCGGTGGCGACGTGGTGTCGCCGGCCCACGTCCGGCGGCTGCTGGAGGCCTGGCCGGGGCTGCGCTTCACCAATGGCTACGGGCCGACCGAGAACACCACGTTCACCAGCTGCTGGTCGACCACCGAGCCGCCGGCCGGGCCGGACCCGATCCCGATCGGCCGTCCGATCAGCGGTACCCGGGTGCGGCTGCTGGACGAGGACCTGCAACCGGTGCCGCCCGGAACCCCAGGCCAGCTGTGTGCCGCCGGGGCCGGCCTGGCTCGCGGGTACCTGGGCCGGCCGGCTGCCACCGCCGAGCGGTTCCGGCCCGATCCGGCCGGGCCGCCGGGCGCGCGGATGTACCTGACCGGTGACCTGGCCCGGCTCGACGACGAGCAGAACCTGCACTTCCTGGGACGGGCCGACCGGCAGCTGAAGCTGCGCGGGTACCGGATCGAGCCGGCCGAGATCGAGGCCGCGATGCTCGCCGTGCCCGGGGTGTCCCAGGCGCTGGTGGTGGCCGAGCCAGAGCCCGCGGGCAGCGGCCGGCGGCTGGCCGGCTACCTCACCGTCGGCACCGGGCAGCCGGAAGCCGGGCAGGGCGCTGCCGAGATCAGCGCCGCGGTGCGGCACCGGCTCGCCGAGCGGCTGCCGGGTTACCTGGTGCCGCCGGTGGTCACCGTGCTGAGCGAGTTCCCCTTGACCAGCAACGGAAAGATCGATCTGGAGCAGCTCGGCCGGCCGCCGGAGCCGCCGGCCGCGGCAGCCCCCCAGCCCGACGCGGCAGCCCAGCCGGCCGGCACCGGCGCCGAGCTGGAGAGCTGGCTCAGCCAGCTGTGGGCGTCGAAGCTCGGGCTGGACCAGGTCGGGCCGGACGAGGACTTCTTCGAGCTGGGCGGCCACTCGCTGGTGGCCGCCGAGCTGCTCGACGCGGTGCAGCGCCGGTACTCGGTGTTCATTCCGGGTCGGGCGCTGTACCTCAATCCGACGGTGCGCGAGCTGGCCGTCGAGGTGGCCGCCGAGCTGGGCCGGACGGCCGCTGGCACGGATCCGGAAGGCGGTGCTGGCCGATGAGGCTGGCGGCTCCGGCCGGCGATGCCCGGATTGATCCGGACAGCGTCGACATGATCGATCCGACCTGGCAGAGCGAGGGGGACCCGCACGCCGTCTGGCACTCGATGCGCCGCTACGACCCGGTGCACTGGCAGCGGGTGGACGGCGACCTCGGCTTCTGGTCGATCACCAAGTTCGACGACGCCGAGCGGGTGCTGCGCGAGCATGCCAGCTTCACCTCCGAGCGCGGCACGCTGCTGACCCTGCTGGGCCAGGACGATCCGGCCGGTGGCAAGCAGATGGCCGCCACCGACCCGCCGCGGCACACCCGGATGCGCGAGCCGCTGCAGCGGGCTCTGACCGCCAAGTCGGTCGAGCAGTACCGCGGCCGGGTGCGGCAGGCGGTGCGGATGGTGCTGGCACCCGGGGCCGGCGGTGAGCCGTTCGACTTCGCCCAGGCGATGGTGAAGCTGCCGATGGCGGTGACCGGGACCATGATGGGGCTGCCGGAGCGGGACTGGCCGGAGCTGGCTCAGCTGACGATGGCGGCGGTCGCGCCGGACGATCCGCACTACATGTCCGAGCCGACCCCGCAGGCCACCCTGGACAACGCGCACCGGCAGCTGTTCGGCTACTTCCAGGACACCGTGCTGCAGCGCCGGGGCCGGCTGTCCGACGACCTGATCAGCACCCTGCTGACCATGCAGGTGGACGAGCGGGAGCTGGGCATCGGCGAGGTGCTGTCCAACTGCTACAGCCTGCTGCTCGGCGCGAACGTCACCACGCCGTTCGTGCCGGCGGCGGTGCTGTTGAAGCTGGCCGAGGAGCCGGTGCTGGCCCGGGACTGGGCGGCCGACCCGGGGCTGATGAGCACCGCCATTCCCGAGGCGCTGCGCTGGGCGTCGCCGGCCAACCACTTCATGCGCTACGCGGTGCACGACGTGCGGGTCCGCGACGCCGACATCCGCGCCGGGGACGCCGTGGTGGTCTGGCTCGGTTCGGCCAACCGGGACGAGGAGGTCTACACCGAGCCGTTCACCTTCGACCTCCGGCGCCGGTTCAACCGGCACCTGGCCTTCGGGGTGGGCGCGCACTACTGCATCGGGCATACCGTGGCCCGGTTGACCCTGCACGAGCTGTTCGAGGAGTTGCTTTCCAACTATGCCGATTTCGAGCTCACCGGTGAGCCGGAGCACCTGCTGTCGAACTTCGTGGCCGGCATGAAACACCTGCCGCTCCGGATGCGCCCGCTGGCCACTGCCGCTCGGGCCGGGACGGCGGCCGGCCGGTGAGCGCGCCGAACCGTCGCTGGCTGAGCCGGCCGCCGCTGCCCGACCCGGCGGCCCGGCTGTTCTGCCTGCCCTACTCCGGGTGCGGGGCGAGCATGTACCGCAGCTGGCCGGCCGAGATCGACGGCATCGAGATCTGCCCGGTGCAGCCGCCGGGCCGGGAGAACCGGTTGCGGGAACCAGCCTTCGACAACTACCAGGACCTGGCCGCCGCCCTGATCGAGGCGCTGCTGCCGCTGCTGGACCGGCCGTTCGGCTTCTTCGGCCACTGTGCCTCGGCGCTGGTCGGCTACGAGGTCACCGTCCAGCTGGTGCGTGAGGGTTTGCCCCTGCCGGCACGGCTGTTCGTGTCCTCCCAGGTCGCCCCGCACAAGGGACCGCACGGCCGGTTCCTCACCATGGACGAGCCGGCGCTGGCCGAGGAGCTCGGCAAGCTGGTCGTCGAGCTCGGCGGCACGCCGCGGCCGGACATGATCGAGCTGGCGATGGACACCCTGCGGGTCGACGTCGAGGCCAACCGGCAGTACCGGATGGCCGTGCCGGTCAGGCTGCCGGTGCCGATCACCGCGCTGGGCTGGGCGCGGGACGCCGAGGTGCCGCCGGAGCTGATGGCCGACTGGCCGGACTGCGGCCCGGTGGACTTCCACACCCTGCAGGGCGGCCATTACGGCTTCATCCAGGCACCGCCCGAGCTGCAGAAGCTGATCGCCGCCGGCTTCCCGGGCTGAAACCTGCGCGACGCCGGTCAGCGCTAAAGTCGCCGGAAGTCGCCGGAGACCGGAGGGACGTGCCGCATGGACGAAGCCGAACCGCTGGCCGGCACGCCCGGTGCCGTGCTCGGCGAGGGGCCGGGCTGGGACGCAGCCGAACAGCGGCTGAGCTGGGTGGACATCAAGGGCGGCCGGGTGCACCGGTGGTACCAGGACACCGGCCGGGTCGAGGTGATCGAGGTCGGCGAGCTGGTCGCGGCCGCGCTGCCCCGGGCGGCCGGCGGCCTGGTGCTGGCGCTGACCCACGACCTGGCCACGGCCGACCCGGACGGCACCCTCGGCCGCCGCCGGCCGATCGAGACGGGCGTGCCCGGCAACCGGCTCAACGACGCCAAGTGCGATCCGGCCGGCCGGCTCTACGTCGGCAGCATGTCCACCACCGACCGGACCGGTGCCGCCGCGCTGTACCGGGTCGATCAGGACTGGCAGGTGTCCACCGTGCTGACCGGCACCACCATCTCCAACGGGCTGGGCTGGAGCCCGGACGGCAGCCGGATGTACTTCAACGACACCGGCGCCGACAGCGTCTACGTCTTCGACTACGACGTCGCGGCCGGAAGGGCGAGCAACCAGCGGGTGCTGTACGCCTTCGCACCGGACGAGGGCCACCCGGACGGCCTGACCGTGGACGCCGACGGCTACCTGTGGGTGGCCAGCTACGGCGGTGCCGGCGTGCGCCGGATCTCCCCCGGCGGCGAGCTGGACGGCGTGCTGCGGCTGCCGGTCAGCAACGTGACCAGCTGCGCCTTCGGCGGTCCGGGGCTGGACCAGCTGTTCGTCACCACCGCCTCCGACGGCCTGTCCGACGCCGAGCGGGCCGAGCAGCCCTTGGCCGGCCGGGTGTTCCGGTACCGGCCCGGGGTGACCGGGCAGCCGACCGTCGCGTTCGCCGGCTGAACTGTCAGCGGTCAGTCCGATCTGCCGTCGGTGGCGAAGGTGGCTTGCAGCACGTCGTGCAGGCCGGCGTCGGCCAGCACCAGCACCTCGTCGCCGGCCTGCAGCGTGCTGTCGCCGCGCACCGGCAGCAGCCGATCCTCGCGCACCACCAGGCTGATCCAGGCGTCCTCGGGCAGGCCGTCCAGCTCAGCTATTCGGTGCCCGTCCGCGGGAGCGCCGGTGGCCACCGTGAACCGGTGTACCCCCTCCGGCTCGTTGCGCAGCCGCACCCCGATCGCCCACGGCTCGGGCGACACCTCTCGCATCGGCAGCCGCAGCAGCCGGGCGACGGTGGGCACCAGGCTGCCCTGCAGCAGCACCGACAGCAGCACCACCACGACCACGATCCCGTACAGCCGCTCGGCCTGATCCACCTGCGCGGCCAGCACGAAGGTGCCCAGCAGGATCGGCACCGCGCCCTTCAGCCCGGCGAACAGCACGAAGGTGCGCTCGGGCCCGTTCAACCGGGCCGGGATCAGGCACAGCCCCACCAGCACCGGCCGGATTCCGATCGCCAGCACCGCGAAGGTGACCAGCCCCGGCACCAGCACCTCCGCCCGGGTCAGCACGGCCAGGTCCAGCGCCAGGCCCAGCACCACGAACGCCACCATCTCGCCGAGGCTGGCCAGCGCGGAGTGGAACCGCTCGATCTCGCGCTTGTACGGCGCCCGCTCGTCGCCGAGCAGGATGCCGGCCACGAACACCGCGAGAAAGCCGGAGCCGTGCGCCAGGCTGGCAACCCCGAACAGGATCAGCGCGCTGAACGCGGTCCGCAGCGGGTACAGGCCCTCGCTCGGCAGCGGCACCGCCCGCATGAACCACAGCAGCGCCCGGCCCCCGACGATGCCGACCGCCGCGCCGATGCCCATCTGCAACGCGAACTCGCCCGCGACCTGGCCGAAGGCGCCGGCGCTGAGGCCGCCGGCTGTGATCAGGCTGGCCATCAGCGCGATGCCGACCGGGTCGTTGGCGCCGGACTCGCCCTCCAGGATGGTGCCGGCCCGGCCGGTGACCTCGCGCCGTCCGAGTACCGAGAACACCACCGCCGGGTCGGTCGGCGAGATCGCGGTGGCCACCAGCAGCGCCAGGAACCAGCTCAGCCCGAAGGCCCAGTGCACGAACGCGGCGGCGGCCGCGGTGGTGAGGAAGGTGCCCAGCACCCCGACCGTGACGATCGGGGCGGCCGCGGCCCGGAACTTCAGCCGGCCCAGGTTCAGCCCGCCGTCGAACAGGATGCAGATCAGCGCCAGCGTGACCAGCCGCTCCACCAGCCGCTCCGGCGGATGGTGCAGGTCGGGTACCGCCTTCACCGTCACCGCGGCGGCCACCAGCACCAGCAGCGGCGCCGGAATCCGGATCCGCTCGGTCAACCGGTTGGACAGCAGCGCCAGCAGCCCGGCCGCCGCCACCAGCAGCACCAGCCGCCCGAAGGTAAAGGTGTCGGACATGGCGCTCCGGGGCTACGACTCGGCTGAGGCCGAGCGGGACGACTGGGCAGGACAGCAGGGCAGGACGGATCCGTTGCCGACCAGACTTCCCGGCGCACCGGCTGCCAGCCTAACGCTTCGGCGGCACCCGGTTACCCGCTGTCCGGCCGCCCTCGAGTGTCTGCAGAAATGTCTGCAAAGGGGTGTCCAGCGGGCTGGAGGGCGGTACACAATTACGCCCCAGCCACCCAGCTAGCCAGCCGGGCCGCGCCAGCAGGGAGCATCCGTGAGCACTCAACGACTGGGGGTGGCCCAGGGCACCGCGATCTACGTCGGCGCCATCCTGGGTGCCGGCCTGCTCGCGCTGCCGGCCCTGGCCGCCGAGGTGGCCGGGCCGGCTTCGGTGCTGGCCTGGGCGCTGCTGCTGGTGCTGTGCGCGCCGGTCGCGGCGACCTTCGCCGCCCTCGGCTCGCGCTACCCCGACGCCGGCGGCATCGCCACCTTCGTCTACCGGGCCTTCGGCCGGCGGATCTCGGCGGTGGTGGGCTACTGGTTCTACTTCGCCTGGCCGGTCGGCGGCCCGGCCACCGGCTACGTGGGCGGGCTCTACATCGCCGACGCGCTCGGCGGTGGCCGGCGAACCGCCCTGATCGCCACCGCCCTGCTGCTGGCCGCCGCCTTCGCGACCAACGCCTTCGGGCTGCGGGTGTCGGCCCGCATCCAGTTGGTCCTGGTCGGGCTGCTGGCGGTTCTGCTGCTGGTCGCCTGCGTGGCCGCGCTGCGCGACGCCGACTCTCACAACCTGACCCCGTTCGCGCCGCACGGCTACCCCGCGGTCGGACGGGCCGCCAGCCTGCTGTTCTTCTCCTTCGCCGGCTGGGAGGCGGTCACCCACCTGTCCGGCGAGTTCCGCGACCCGCAGCGGGACCTGCGCCGCGTGACGGCCCTGACCCTGGTGGCGATCGGCGTGCTGTACGTCGGGCTGGCACTGACCTGCGTGCTGGTGCTCGGCCCGCGACTGCCCGACACCGCGGTGCCGCTGAGCGAACTGCTCCGGCTCAGCTTCGGCGACGCCGCCTCGGCGGTCACCGCGACGCTGGCGGCCGTGCTCACCTTCGGCGCGCTGAACTCCTACCTGGCCGGCACCTCCCGGCTGGGCGCGGCACTGGGCCGCGACGGCGCGCTGCCGGCCTGGCTGGCCAAGGGCAACGCCGCCGGCGAGAACCCGCGCCGCAGCCTGGCCGTCATCGCGGCGTGCGCCACCGCCGTGACCCTGGTCGCCGGCGCGGTCGGAGCGGGCCTGAAGGACGTCATCCTGGCGACCTCCGCGATGCTGCTGGCGGTGACCGTGGCCGGCCTGGCGGCGGGGGTCAAGCTGTTGCCGGCCGGCCGGCCGACCTGGTGGGGCGCGATCTTCGCCGCCCTGGCGATGGGCGGCGTCCTGCTGTTCTCCGGCTGGTTCCTGGCCCTGCCGCTGGGGTTGGCACTGGCGGCGACGCTCTACACCCGCTCCAGCGGGTCCAGGCGGCGCGCTGCTCCCGCGACGGTGCCGACCGCCGACCGCGAGCCGGCCGATACCGGCGCCGGCACTGCCGCCGGGACCGCTGCCGGGAGTGCCGCCGGCCGGGAGGCCGCCGAGTGGCCGGAGCCCGTCCCGGCGGTCGGAACTCCCGATCCCGAACTCGACTGAGCCGCGCGCCCGATGCCCGCGGCCGGGGATTACCATGCCCTGACGCGGGCGAACGATCTGCCCACCCGTGTGCCGTCGCGCTGTGCTCGTGTCGTGCTCGTGTTGTCTAGTGGAGGCCCGGATGAAGTTTCGACTACAGCGGCAGGAGTTTGCCGAGGCCGTCGCTTGGACCGCCCGCAGCATCCCCACCCGGCTGCCGGTGCCGGTGCTGGCCGGCCTGCTGCTGCAGGCCCGGGACGGCCAGCTGCAGCTGTCCGGCTTCGACTACGAGGTCTCCACCCGCTGCGACCTGGACATCCAGCTGTTCGAGGAGGGGTCGGCGGTGGTGGCCGGCCGGCTGCTGGCCGAGATCACCAAGGCGCTGCCGGCCAAGCCGGTGGACGTCGAGCTGGTCGGCGACAGCGTCGAGCTGACCTGCGGCGGCGCCCAGTTCACGCTGCCCACCCTGCCGCTGGAGGACTACCCCCGGCTGCCCCCGATGCCGGAACTGGCCGGCACCATCAAGGCCGCCGAGTTCGCCACCGCGGTCAACCGGGTGAGCATCGCCGCCGGCCGGGACGAGACGCTGCCGATGCTGACCGGCGTGCAGGTCGAGATGGCCGGCGACCGGATCACCATGTCGGCCACCGACCGCTACCGGCTGGCGATGACCGAGCTGTCCTGGCAGCCCGAGCGTCCCGATGTCGAGCTGAGCGCGCTGATTCCGGCCAAGGCACTGTCGGACACCGCCCGGGCGCTGGGTGCCGGCGGTGGCGACGTGCAGCTGCACCTGGACCCAGCGGCCGGCGACCAGGCGCTGGTCGGGCTCGGCTCGCAGTCGCGCCAGACCACCTCGCGCATCATGTCCGGGCCCTACCCGAACGTCCGGGCGATCTTCCCGACCAGCCACAACAGCCGGCTGACGATGGCCACCAAGGACCTGACCGACGTGGTGCACCGGATCGCGCTGGTCACCGACCGGGGCAACCCGCTGCGGTTGCAGGTCAACTCCGACGAGCTGGTGATCGAGGCCGGCGGCCAGGGCTCGGCCCGCGCCCGCGAGGCGATCGAGGCCCAGCTCGAGGGCGAGAGCCTCAAGATCGCGATCAATCCGCAGTTCATGCTCGACGGCCTGGGTGCGGTCGGCTCGCCGAACGTGGTGCTGTCCTTCGTCTCGACGCACAAGCCGGTGCTGATGCTGCCGGCCGACGAGAACGGCGAGGTGCTGCCGGGCTTCCGCTACGTCGTGATGTCGGTAAGGATGCCCGAGGGCTGACCGGGCCAGCCGGTCAGCTCAGCTCGGGCCGGCTCAGTCGGTGAGGCCCGGACCCACCGGGTCCGGCGTCGGCCCGGGAGTAGGCGGTCCAGGCGGTCGGGGAGTCGGCGGTCCGGGAGTGGGCGGCCCGGGGATGGGCCCGGGTGCCGGCGGTCCGGGCTGCGGGCTCGGCACCGGGGACGGGATCGGCGGAGTGGGACCCGGACCTGGTTCGGTCGGCGTCGGTTCCGGGGCGATCGGCGGCACCGTGGGGCCGGGATCGATCGGCGGCACTGTCGGGCTGGGCGCGATGGGGTCGGTCATTGCTGAGCCTCCTGCACTGGGCCGGACGGCGCTGGGTCGGTTGCCTCGTGCTCGGTCCCGACCGTACCCACCCGGTCCCGAATGCGAAAGCCGACAGGTGTCTTTCAGGGATTTCACAACTTGTGCATGTCGATCGGCGCCCGGCACTCCGAGGCGGGCTGGGACGTTGGACAGGTGTGCGGCACCGGGCCGCGGCCCACGTCCACCCCCCGGGGACGCGCACCGGCCCGGTGCCGCACCCTGGCGGTTGGTGGCCGGTCGGGACGAGGGTCCCGATCAGCCGCGCTCGACCTCGTCCACCAGTTCGGCGCAGGCCTCGGCGACCACCTCAGGATGCCGGCGCATGATCCAGTGGCCGCCGCTGACCGAGCGGATGCGCAGGTCGCTGGCGTAGGGAACCGGCGCCTCGGTCTGCATCGGCTGGCCGACGAACGGGTCGCCGGTCGGCGCCAGCACCTGGACCGGGATGTCGGTGCCGCTCGCGCCGGACCGGGGTGGCCGGCGGTTGGCCCGGTAGAGCTGCAGGCCGTTGATCTTGTCAGCCAGCGCGGCCGGATCCTTGGAGGGCCGCTGGCCCAGCAGTCGGTCCAGCAGCCCGCTGCGCCAGCCGAACTCTGGCAAGCCCGGCACCTGGAACAGCAGCAGGTAGTAGGAGTGCCCGAGTTGCCGGAGCAGGGTGGCCAGGTCCCGCGGCGACAGCCGCACCTTGCCGCGCGCCCAGCGGGCGGCCTGCGCCAGCCCCGGCCCGGAGATCGAGGTGTAGCTGGCGATCCGGCCGCGCAGCCGGTCGCTGGTGACGAACTGCCAGCCCTGGATGGAGCCCCAGTCGTGGGCCAGCAGGTGTACCGGGCGGTCCGGGCTGACCTGCTGGAGCACCGCGTCGAAGTCGGCCTCGAGTTGGTCGAGCCGGTAGCCGGCACGGTTGGCCGGGGCCTGCGAGCGGCCGGCCCCGCGCACGTCGTAGCTGACCACGCGGAACCGGTCGCGCAGGAGTTCGACCACCCCGTCCCACACCGAGGCGTTGTCGGGGTAGCCGTGGATCGCCACGATGGTGGGCGCCTGCGGATCACCGGTCTGGTACACCGCCAGGTCCAGGCCATCGGTCGTGCGCACCACGGTGTGGGAGGTCATCTGGTCCACCTTCTTCCGGGACGGCCGGGTACCGCCGGAACGAGGCCGGCGCCCGGACGGGAGTCCCGAGCAAGAGGGTTTCAGGAGGTGGTTACGGCCATTCGGCGTGCAGCATCGTAGCCACCTCCCTGTCAGCTGTGGTTCAGCTGTCGAGCGCGGTGAACGAGGCGATGCCACCGCGCGTGAAACGATCTTGAGCAAGTATCTCGGGCGCTGAGCACCCGCAATCCTATCGAGGCTGAATTCTCGTCGCTCTGGGTGGTTTTTCATATTGTGGGACGTGCCAACGCTTCCCCGAAAATCCCGTCGGTTGCTGACGGTGACGGCATC
>JAVEEO010000139.1 GCA_030840415.1 Pseudonocardiales bacterium
GCCCGGCCGCCGCCGTGGTGTCGCGGAAGCCGGTGACGGCCCGGTCGGTGACAGTGGTCAGCCGGGTGCTGGCGTTCGGCATGAAGGAGGCCACCGTCGAGCGGTGCACCTCGTAGCCGGTGAAGGGCGTGGTCGCGTCGCTCGGGTAGGGAGTCCAGCGCAGGTCGGCGCCGTTGCTGTGCAGAGTGTCCGGTGGCAGCAGGTTGACCCCGTCGCCCGGGTAGGTCACCACCAGCCGGGGCGCCAGGGCCGGATCGCTGTTGCGGCGACCGTAGAACACCGGTCCGCTCGCATTGAGCGGTTCGGCGGCCCGCTTGAGAAGTACGCCGAAGTTGGGTGAGGCCGCGGCCTGCCAGCTCCGCAGGGTGCTGGTGATCGGCCAGCTGACCCAGCTCGGCGAGGTGCCGACCGCTGCGGGACTGACCGTGGCGCTGGCGAACGGCGTGGTTGTGAAACCGAGCGCGCCGCTGGTGCTCGTGGTGGTCCAGGACTTCGTCATCAGGTGGGCGTCGATCTGGTGCGAGGTGCCGTTGCAGAACCCGCTGCCTGCGCTCAGGCACAGCGGCTGCCAGTAGGCCTCGAGGCTGGCGCTGGTGACGTCGGCCCCCGCGGGGATGCCGCCGAGATCGAACTGCAGCGCGCCACGCCAGGCATTGGCGCTGTCGGTGCCGACGTAGATCTTGTCGCTGACGTACGGCGTGCAGTTCGAGCAGGTGGCCGCGAACGAGGTGTCCTCGACCGGCGGATTGATGGTGATGGTCGGATCCAGCCGGACCGGGAACCGGCGCTCCGCGGCCTTGAGCCAGCTCCGGTCCAGGTCGAGCGTCAACGCGAAGCCGTGGCCGACCTTCTTCACGTCCAACGTTGCGTTGCGTCCGGTGGCGGCCGACGGCTGGCCGGCCTCACCGGCATCGCTCGCCACCGGCGCGTCCAGCACGAAGACCGGCGCCAACCCGACCCCGCTGTAGAAGGCCCACGATCCGTCCGGCCGGCGCTCGGCGCGGAAGGCCGCGTTACCACTGGCGCTGAGCAGGAAGTGGTAGGTGCTCGGTGAGGACGCGTCCGGAAGCACCAGGGTTTCCTTGACACCGTCGGCGACCACGTCGTAGCGCAGGTCGACGTTGCCGAGCGCGTGCGGGTAGACCACGTTGTTGGCGGCCGCCTTGGCCGCCGGACGGCCGGCACCCTCCAGGCTCAACCCGAAGTCCCGGCCGGCCGAGCTGACCTGCAGGTACTCACCGTCCAGAGCGTCCTTGAACTGGGCCCGGAAGGCGTTCGCCTTGTTGCGGTAGGCGTATCCGGCCTCGTCGGCGGCCACCAGCTCGTTGTCGATCCGCTTCCAGCCGCCGGCGGTCCAGTAGTGCAGCGCCCCGGCGGACAGGATCGTCTGCAGCGTGCCGTCGCTCTTGCGGATCGTCATGGACGTGCGGGTGCGGTGGTTCACCAACTCCCCGGCGCGGGCGTCGCTGGTCACCAGAGCGGCCGCCGCCTTGGGCGTCAGATGCGGCGTCACGGCCGACACCAGACCCGTTGTCAGGGCGACGCCGGTGAGCAGGCAAAGAATGCGGGCAGGCCGGAACGACGTGCGTGCCATGGGACTCTCCGGGGAGCGGAGGAACATCCGGTCGTGGTTGACCGGGCCTCTGGGGCGGGGAGACTCCGCAGCTACGAAGTGGCCGGGTCCGAAAGGTGGCGAAACGCTATAACTTCCGGATCAGCTATTACTAGACTTAGCCATGAGAAAGTTATGAATCCGACATGTAACACTTATGAGGGTTACCTGTAACAGTTACCGAAGCGAGCCGATGAAGTCCGCCGCCCGCAGCAGGGCACCCGGACGCGGGCCCGGATCCTCGCGGCGCTCGGCGACAAGGTGATAGGCCTGCAACCGGTTGGTGGCGAAGGCGTGCTGGCCGCCGCGCAGGAACATCCGGAACGCCCGGTAGACGTCCTCACCCCAGCGTCCCGCTACGAAGTCGTGATTGGCCTCGAACCGGTCGGCCCAGTGCCGGATGGTCAGCTCGTAGTCGTGGGTCTCGCGCTGAACCTCGACGATCTCGAAACCGTGGAACAGCAATTCGCGCACCATGTCCTGCAGGGACAGGAAGGAATGATGGCCGGGCCAGGTGAATTGCCGGGTAAAAGGGCTGACGGCGAATTTCTGCTTGGTGGCCGAGGCGTCAAGGTAGAGCCGACCGCCCGGTTTCAGTGCCGACCACACCCGCTGACAGAAGGTGCGATAGTTCGGAATGTGCTCGATCACCCCGTAAATAACCGCGTGGTCATAAGGTTCGGCCGGCCGATGGTCGAGGAAGTCCTGCACTACGACCTTGCCGGGAATACCGTGCTCGGCAATCAGGCGGCGGATATAGGCAGCTGACTCCTCGACGAGTGTCAGCGAGGTGACCTCGACGCCGCGGTGCCCGCAATACTCGGTGGTGCCGCCCCAGCCGCCACCGATGTCGAGCAGTCGCATGCCCGGTTTCAGGTCGAGCGCGCCGAACATCGACTCCAACTTGTGCTCAGCCGCATCTTCCAGCGTCTCGTCGTCGTGGCGGAACAGGCAGTGCGAGTAGTACCGGTACCGCCGGTCGATGAAGCTGAGGTAGAAGTCGTCGCCGAGGGTGTAGTGCTTGGCGATCGAGGCGGCATTGACCTTGGTCGGTGACCGCAGCATCAACCGGTACGCGAAGGCGGCCGCGTCCCGGACGGTGATTCCCTTGCGCAGCTGCGACCGGGCCTCCAACAGGGCAGCGAGGTCCCCGTCCAGGTCGATCTCCCCCGCGACGTAGGCCTGCCCGAGGGCGAATTCGTTGAGCGGCAGCGACTGCGCCGCCTGGCTGCGGAACCGAACGTGCCATACCGGCTCGGAGCTGCCGACGCGTTGCTGCGTCCCGTCGACATACTCGACCGAACCAGAACTGGGTAACCGCCGCAGCACGCCGATCAGCTGCGCGACATAATTGGCCTCCGGCGCGGCGGCGGAGGTCGGACTCGTCAGTCGAATAGCCATTGACACAAACACCACCCTCGTAATGTCGAGACGAGGTTAGGGGCTGGCAGGCAGTACGGACAAGAGCCACTTTGCCCGTACCGTTATCGAGGGCAGCCTTGTTGACAGCACCCGGCGGAACCATAATTGTCAACCAACCCGAACTGGCGTGGTTGACACCGCAATTGAGGCCAGCATGTGGCATCCCGGCAATGCACCAGCTCGTCCGGCCGGCAGCGCTGCCAGCGCCGCGCACCGGCTTTCGGCCGTCGATCGGGCTTTCCGAATTCTCGGCGGCTGCCTCAATGTCGCCGTGCTGCTGCTGGCGACGGCCCGACTGGTCACCCACCTTTCCCGGGCCTGGCACCCGGCCCTGATCGGCAGCTGCCTGGTCGCCTTCGCGGCGGCCACCTTCGCGGCCGACCTGACCTCCGGGCTGCTGCACTGGGCCTTCGACACCTGGTTCTCCACCACCAGGGGCGCGTTCCGGCGGATGGTGTCGATCGTGCGCGAGCATCATGTCAAGCCGGATGAGATCTTCACCTTCCGCTTCGCCACCGACTCCGGGATGCTGTCCTGGTTCGGCGGCTCCGGGGCGTTCGTGCTGCTGGCGCTGTCGTGGGCCGTTCCCGGTCATCCGGTGCTGGTGGTGGGCCTGTGCCTGGCCGCCGTGGTCTACGGCCTCGATGTCTCGCTGATGTTCGAGTACCACAAGTGGGGACATCGGCGCCGGCGCGGCCGACTACCCAGGCTCGCCCAGCGCTGTGGCCTGCTGCTCTCACCCGACCACCACCTGCGCCACCACCGCGGCGCCCACGACAGCCACTACTGCCTGATCAACGGCCTGGCCGACCGGACGCTGGGCGAATGGGGCTTCTTCCGTGGGCTGGAGCGGCTGATCACCGCAGTGACCGGCGTGCAGCCGCGGGCCGAGGACCACGCGATGCTCGCCCGTCTGGTGCGGTAGCGCTCTTTGGGCTCGGCTGCCCGGCTGCCCGGGTGCTCGGCTGCCCGGGTGGTCGGCTGTTCGGGGTATTCGGCTCAGGCCAGCAGGTCGTTGATCACGATCGACTGATCGCGGCCCGGGCCGACCCCGATCACCGAGATCGGGGCACCGGACATCTCCTCCAGCGCCCGGACGTAGGCCTGGCAGTTGACCGGCAGGTCGGCCATCGTCCGGGCGGCGGAGATGTCGTCGTCCCAGCCGGGGAAGGTTTCATAGATCGGCACCGCGCGCGCGAACTCGGCCTGGGTCATCGGCATGTCGGCATGCCGCACGCCGTCGATCTCGTACGCGACGCAGACCGGTACCTCGGGCATGCCGGTCAGGATGTCGAGCTTGGTCAGCACGAAGTCGGTGACGCCGTTGATGCGGGCGGCGTACCGGGCGATCGGGGCGTCGTACCAGCCGGTGCGCCGCGGGCGTCCGGTCGTGGTGCCGAACTCGGCACCGGCATTGCGCAGCTCGTCGCCCTTCTCGTGCAGCAGTTCGGTCGGGAACGGGCCCTCGCCGACCCGGGTCGCGTAGGCCTTCACCACCGCGATCACCCGGTCGATCCGGGTCGGCGGGATGCCGCTGCCGGTGCAGGCACCGCCGGCGGTGGCGCTGGAGGAGGTGACGAACGGGTAGTTGCCGTGGTCGACGTCGAGCATGGTGGCCTGTCCGGCCTCCAGCAGCACGGTCTTGCCCGCCTCCAGCGCCTCGTGCAGCAGCAGCGGGGTGTCGGCCACCATCGGGCGCAGCCGGTCGGCGTAGGACAGGAGGAACTCAACCACTGCGTCTACTTCCAATGCCCGGCGGTTATAGATCTTGGCCAGCACCTGGTTCTTGAGGTTCAGGGCGCTGGTGACCTTCTCGCGCAGCGTCACCTCGTCGAACAGGTCCTGCACCCGGATGCCGATCCGGTTCATCTTGTCGGCGTAGGTCGGGCCGATGCCGCGGCCGGTGGTGCCGATCTTGCGGCTGCCGGCGAACCGCTCGGTCACCTTGTCGATCACGGTGTTGTACGGCGGGATGATGTGCGCGGCCGAGCTGACCACCAGCTTCTCGGCGGAGCGTCCGCGGGCCTGCAGCGCGTCGATCTCGGCGAACAGCACCTCGAGGTCGATCACCACGCCGTTGCCGATCACCGGGGTGCAGTTCTGGCTCAGGATCCCCGACGGCAGCAGGTGCAGCGCGAACTTCTCCCCGTCGATGACGATGGTGTGCCCGGCGTTGTTGCCGCCGTTGAACTTCACCACGTAGTCGACCCGGCTGCCGAGCAGGTCGGTGGCCTTGCCCTTGCCTTCGTCGCCCCACTGAGCGCCGACCAGAACGATCGCGGGCATGTAGCAGACTCCTGACGTCGGCCGCCGACTTTGATGGC
>JAVEEO010000147.1 GCA_030840415.1 Pseudonocardiales bacterium
GGCCGCTCGGGGCGGTGAAGCGGACCTCGAAGCCGTGGTTGCCGCTGATGTGCCGGGAGGAGTTCACATCCGAGCGCGGCAGGCTGGCGTGGATGCCCATCAGGCCCTTGCCGTCGGAGTAGATCGCGACGCTGATCGAGGTGCCCGGCGAGTCCGGGTCATACGCCCAGCCCTTGATGTGCACGGTGTTGCCGCTCGCCGAGATCTCCTCGACCACGCCGACCGGAACCTTGCCGGTCAGGCACGGTGCGGCGTGGGTGGCGGTGTTGTTGTCGGTGGCGCTGGACGAACCGCAGGTGCCGCCGTACTGCACCCACGGCGGCGTGCAGGACACCAGCCGGCACAGCACCGGCCCGGTCTGCGACCACGGGATCTGGGTGTTGCACTGGCCGTAGCGGAACTGGTTGCAGGCCACCAGCCGCTGGTCGCAGGTGGTCTGGTTGCAGTGGCAGGTGTACCGGCCGTCCCGGTAGGCGTTGCAGTCGATGTAGTAGCGGGCGTTGCCGCCGCAGAACGAGGAGTGGTCGGCCTTCCACCAGCCGCCGATGAAAGAGTCCGGCGGGCAGGCGTTGTTGCCCCCGTTGATGGTGCAGCAGAACACCGTGTAGCCGGCCGAGCAGGTGTTGTCGGCACCGCAGACCGCGTCGTAGGCGCTGGCCGGCCGGGTCAGGTAGCTCCACGGGTTCACCGCCAGCGCCGCCCCGACCACTGCCGCGCCGCCGAGGAAGCCGCGGCGGCTGGTGCGCGGCCGCTCGACGTGCGGCGCGAGCCGGTTGACGATGCGCTCGGCCAGGCTAGCCGGCATGGCTCACCTCGATCTGTTCGAGAACGTCGTTGACCTGGTTGGCCAACGGCACCGCCTGGCGGTGCGAGCCGATCACGACGTACAGGCAGAACGGCCGGTTGGCTTCGGTGAAGAAGTGCTGGAAGCCGGCCTGGCCGGCCACCCGGCGCTGCATGCCGTTGGGATTGAACTGCCCGGGTCGGATCCGGGGGATGCCGACCGGCGCGTACAGCGCGGTGCCCAGGCAGTCCGGGCCGAACTCCAGCAGCGACACGAACAGGTTCTCGGGCCCCATCCGCTCGACCGCGCCGGTGCCGAAGTCGCCGCGCCCGGGCGGCAGCGCGAAGTTGGCCAGGTGCAGCACCGGGTGGCTCAGCTCGCCCGGCCAACCGGTGGCCTGCAACCGGCCCGGCCGGGCACCCGCCTCGGCCACCACCCGCCGGTAGATCCGGCCCTCCCAGCGCGGCGGCAGCCCGACCGACAGGCCGTGCCCGGCGAGCCGCTTGCCGGCCGGTGCGCTCATGCCCGCTCGTCCAGGTCGACGGGCGTGCGCTCGGTCTCAACGGGGGCGTACAGGCTGGCGTCCTGCGGGCCGATGCCGGCGGTGAGCAGGATCCGGTCGATGTCGCGCTCGCGACGGCGGTCGGCATCGGGCTTGCGGGCCATCGCCGGGTGCCGGCTGTCGTCGACCGACTGCCGGATCAGGCCGCCGACCTGGCTGAACGAGCTGCCCGAGCCCTCGCCCTTGACCCGGCCGGTGCGGCCGTCGGTGACCACCACGTAGGGCGAGCCGGGCACCTCGAAGTCGGTCCAGGCCTGGCTGGACATCACCAGGTCCACATCGTCGGGGCACAGCTGCGTCAGCACCGACGGGCTCTCGTCCTCGGGGCTCTTGGTGACCACCAGCAGCCGGCTGCCCGCCGGGGTGGTCCACGAGCCGGGCTGGCCGAGCTCGTGCCAGAAGCCGGTGCAGCCCTCGCAGTGCGAGGACAGGAACGCCAGGACGGTGTCGTGCTCGACGCCGACGGTGCGCACCGAGACGATCTCGCCGGCCAGGGTGACGCCGTCGACGTCGTGCGCCTCGGCCCACTCGTCCCGGCCCTCGATCCGCTGACCACTGGAGCCGACGGCCGGCTCGGGAATGCCCGCGGCGGTGCGGAACGGCGGCGCGGAGCTGGCCGTGGCACCGCCGTCGAGCTGGTGCAGCCGGCGCAGCACCGCGGCATAGCCGCGCAGCAGGCCGGCCACCAGCACGCACAGCACCGCCAGGACGACGGTCTCGACGATCAGCAGCGCGGTCACGCGGCCACCTCGGTCTCGGCAGCGGCGGCGAGCAGTTCGGGAAGTGCCGTCATCGCCAGGTAGCCGAGGTAGGCCAGCGTCACGGCGGCCAGCAGCAGCGCGGCGGCAACGCCAGGCTGCTCGGCGAACCGACCGGCCAGGGTGTCGGCCGGCTGCACCATGCCGGCTGGCTGCACCATGCCGATCAGCCCGGCCAGCGCGCAGCTCGCGTTCACCGCGGTGTGCCAGTGGCTGACCGGTACCGGCTTGGCAAAGCAACCGCAGTCCTGGCCGGACTCGATAGCCATCATGCGGGCCGACAGCCCGGCCAGCACGAGATAGGCGAGCGCGATCAGGGCGGCAGCGATCCGGCCGCCGGCCAGCAATGCCACCAGCGCGACGGCCAGTTCGACGGCACCGGAGAGCCGGGTCGCGGTCCTGGCGCTGAGCCGGGCGGCGCCGGGGATGCCGGCGGCCACCAGGGCCGACCGGACCGGAACGCGCTGCCGGAGCTTGGCCAGCCCGGCCGCCGCCAGCAGGAGAGCTGCGGCGCTCACCAGACCGATCAACATTGCTCCCTGGGTGTCGCAAGCTCGAACCATTACAAGCACAACACGCGGTCGCCGCTCGTGCAACCGACATGCCCGGCGCGCCGTCCGATTGCGGCGATCTTGTTGCCGGTGCCCCGCCCGGTCCGGCTCGTCGCTCAGCCGCTGCGGACGGCCACCCCGGTCACCCAGAACCGGCCGTCCGGCTCCTTGGTGACGGTGACGTCGATCAGCTTGCCGTTGCCCCGGTAACCGAAGACGGTCGGGCCGTCGACGCCGTCCCGGGGCAGGTAGGCCGCGGTCCGGCCGCCGCTGCCCAGCAGGCCGCGGGTCACCGCGGCCGGCACCGTGTGGGGCAGCACGCAGGCACTGGCCTGCTCGAGGTCGCCGGCGCTCAGCGCGCCCAGGTAGGCGTCGGCGGCGTTCTGGGCGATGTCGGTGCCGCTGCACAGGTAGGGCGGAATGCTGATCGCGCTCGACGGGCTGCTGGCGGAGGTGGTCCCCGGGGTGGGGGATGAGGAGCCCGCCCGGCTGGGCGAGGTGGCCGTCCCGGTGAGCGAGGTGCTGGGCCGCTGGACGGGACCGCCCGGGTTCCCGGCGGAGCCGCCACAGCCGGCCAGCGCGGGGCAGATCAACAGGCCGGCCAACGCGCCGGTAGCCGAACGCCGGGCGGACACCATCCGGCCAAGCTATAGCGAACCGGGTCTGCGGGCCAGTCGACCTGCCGACTACACTGGCGCCAGACCCCTCGTGCGGCGCTACTCCTGTGAACCTCCCCAGGGCCGGAAGGCAGCAAGGATAAGCAGGCTCTGGCGGGTGCGCGAGGGGTCCTTGCATCCTCCGGGGCCGCCTCAGCGGTTCACCCGTAAAGTTCCGCAATATCACCTTTGACTTCCGATGGCTGCGCCAGCAGGATCAAGCATGGCTGGGCTTGCTTTCGGGAGGGCGGTGGGGCCGCGATGACCTCACACCGGCTGCCGGACGCGGTTCTGCGGCCGTTGAGCGACGCCGCCGCCTTCGATTCGACCGTCCAGCGACTCAGCGCCGTGATCCGGCTCGGGGTGTTCGTGCACGGCGAGCAACTTCCGCCCGAGCGCGAGCTCGCGGTGCGGCTCGGCGTCAGCCGGGTCAACCTGCGCGAGGCGATCGCGGCGTTGCGCGAGTCGGGCATGGTGCAGACCCGGCGCGGTCGCGGCGGTGGCACCACCATCACCTATGACGGCAACCCGGTGCGGCCGCTGACCCCGGCCGAGCCGGACGGCCACCGGGCCTTGATCGTCGATGCGCTGAACTTCCGGCGGGTGGTCGAGCCCGGGGCCGCCTACCTGGCCGCCGGCACCGAACTGGCCGGCGACCAGCGCGACTGGCTGGCCGGCTTCGAGGACCAGGTGCGCGCGGCCGGCAACGGATCGGCGCACCGGATCGCCGACTCCCGACTGCACCTGGCGATCGCCGCGCTGAGCGGCTCGCCGATGCTGATCGAGGCCGTGGTGCGCGTCCAGTCCAGCCTGGACGACGTGCTCGGCCGGCTGCCCCTGCTGCCCGAGCACGTCGAGCAGTCCCACCAGGCGCACCGGGCGGTGGTGGCGGCGATCCTGGACGGCGACCCCCCGGCCGCCCGCACCGAGATGGAGCGGCAGTGCGACGCGACCTCGGAGCTGGTGCGCGCGCTGCTGGCATGATCGCCGGGAGCGCGTTCGGCACCGAGGCCGAGCCCGGCGATCGAGCGGTGAGGTGGGCTGGTGGCACGGTTACTGGGCAGGGTCGCGGTGATCACCGGCGGCTGCAGCGGGGTCGGCCTGGCGACCGTCCGGCGGTTCGTCGACGAGGGTGCCAAGGTGGTGATCGGCGACGTCAACGCCGAGGCCGGCCAGGCGCTGGCCGCCGAGCTCGACGCCACCTTCGTCGCGGTGGACGTCACGGACCCCGACCAGGTCGAGGCGCTGTTCAAGACCGCCTTCGACACCTTCGGCAGCGTCGACATCGCCTTCAACAACGCCGAGATCGAGCCGCTGCAGGACGACTCGATCCTGACCAGCGACCTGGACCTCTGGCACCGGGTGCACGAGGCCAACCTGACCTCGGTGTACCTGTGCTGCAAAGCGGCGCTGCGCTACATGCTGGAGCAGAAGCGTGGCTCGATCATCAACACCGCCTCGTTTGCCGCGGTACTGGCCCGCGCCGACTCCCAGATCTCCTACACCGCGTCCAAGGGCGGCGTGCTGGCGTTGACCCGCGAACTGGGCGTGCAGTTCGCCCGGGACGGCATCCGGGTCAACGCGCTGTGCCCAGGCCCGGTCACCACCCCGGTGTCGCAGGAGCTGTTCGACTCCGACCCCGACGGCATCGAGCGCCAGATGGTGCACATCCCGATGGGCCGGTTCGCCGAGCCGCAGGAGATCGCCTCGGCGGTCGTCTTCCTGGCCTCCGACGAGGCGAGCTTCATCACCGCGTCGCAATTCCTGGTGGACGGCGGCATCTCCGGCGCCTACACCACCCCCGTCTAGACAGCATGCTCGGGCCTGTGCAGGAACCGGAGTGGTACGATTATTGGTACCAATCGCGGAGGGGCACGATGTCAATCACGGCAAGCGAGGCACGCAGGAATCTGTTCCCGCTCATCGAGCAGGTCAACGATGACCGCACGCCGGTGGAAATCACCTCTCGGCGTGGTGATGCCGTCCTGATGTCCCGGGCGGACTACGAAGCGTTGGAGGAAACGGCGCACCTGCTCCGCTCGCCGGCAAATGCACGTCGACTGTTGGAAAGTCTGCAGCAGGCAACCAGTGGTGATCGGCAGGAACGCGCGCTGCTCACGTGAGGCTGGTATTCACCTCACATGGCTGGGAAGACTACCGATATTGGCAGACGGCTGATCGGAACATGCTGAAAAGGATCAACCGGCTGCTGGACGAAGTAGTGCGCGATCCCTTCACTGGAATAGGGAAGCCCGAACAGTTACGCCATGCACTGGCCGGCAGTTGGTCGCGCCGCATCAGCGATGAACATCGCTTGGTGTACCTCGTCGATGGCGACGACGTAGTGGTGCTGCAGGCGCGGTACCACTACTCCTGATCATCGACCGTCCGCGTAGCGCCGGAGCAGCGGTGGTCAGGCCGGTCCGCGCCCAAGCAGCACGATCATCAGCAGACCACGCCGAGTGCGCCCGACTTTTCCCACCGGGGGATCGCAAGGCCGCGAATGTTCTGCAGGTCCCAGCTTCCCGCGGCCACCTCGCGGATATGCGCCACGATGGCGGGCACGCCGTGTTCGACCTGCTTGGCGATCTGCTCGGCGCCGTAGGCCCGGAACGGCTTGCCGGGCTGATAGCAGTACGCACTGCCTCCGGTGCAGGCCGCGGCCGCCTGGCTGGCGAGCGAGTTCGCCATGAACGCGCCGGAAGTCGGATGGTGCTGGGACTGCCAGCAGTGCGTTGCCTCGTGCACCAGGAGCGCCGGGTTCGCACCCGGCGTGGCGTAGCCGGTCGGGCCGATGTTGATGACCGTTCCCTTTGCCGGCACCCAGAGCGTGTAAGGCCGTCCGCCACCGCCGACCGCATCACTGACGCGGATCGCGCCGTAGTCCAGCGAGGCCCCGAAGACCGGGGTGAGGATGGCGATCTCAGCCGGGTCGAGGGCGCGAACACCGGTAGGACGGGTCATCCCGAACGGCAGTGATGGCATCGACGGCACGCGTCGTCAGGACGGGCCGGTGAGGTGCTCCGGACGGACCGGCACCCGGGTCAGCGCCAGCCCGGTCGCGTCCCGGATGGCGGCCACGATGGCCGGCGTGGACGAGATGGTCGGCGGCTCGCCCACCCCGCGCAGCCCGTACGGGGCATGCGGATCGGCCAGTTCCAGAACCTCCACCTGCATCGGCGGCATGTCCAGGATGGTCGGCAGCAGGTAGTCGGTGAACGAAGGGTTGCGCAGCTTTCCCTCGTGCAGCTGGATCTCCTCCATCACCGCCAGCCCCAGGCCCTGCGCGGTGCCGCCGTGGATCTGGCCCAGCACCGCCTGCGGGTTCATCGCCCTGCCGACGTCCTGCGCGGTGGACAGCTGCACCACCTTGACCAGGCCCAGCTCGGTGTCGACGTCGACCACCGCCCGGTGCGCGGCGAAGGCGTACTGCACGTGCGCGTTGCCCTGCCCGGTCACCGGATCGATCGGCACCGTCGGCCGGTGCCGCCACTGCACCGTCTCCTCGATCGGCTCGTCGCCCAGCCGGCCGCCGTGCTCGGCGAGCCGGTCGGCCACCGCCTGGCAGGCTGCCCGCACCGCACCACCGGTGACGTAGGACTGCCGGGACGCCGAGGTGGAACCGGCCGAGCCGATGCTGGTGTCGGCCGGCAGCACCGTCACCTGCGCCACCCCCAGCTCGGTGCGCACGATCTGCTGCAGCAGCGTCACCAGCCCCTGGCCCACCTCGGCGGCGGCGGTGTGCACCGAGGCGACCGGAGTGTCGCCGAGCAGCTCCAGCCGCACCCGGGCGGTCGAGTAGTCGTCGAATCCCTCGGAGAAACCGACGTTCTTGATGCCGATGCCATAACCGATGCCCCGCACCACGCCCTCGCCGTGGGTGGTGTTGGACACCCCGCCGGGCAGCTCGCGCACGTCGCGCGGGCCGTCGGCCGGCTCGGCCGGCAATGGAGCGTCCCGTACCCGGCGCAGCAGCTCGGCCACCGGCGCGGCCGAGTCGACCAGCTGTCCGGTCGGCAGCACCGAACCCTCGCTCATGGCGTTGCGCAGCCGCAGCTCGACCGGTGACAGGCCGCACGCGGCGGCCAGCTTGTCCATCTGCGATTCGTAGGCGAAACAAGCCTGAACCGCGCCGAAGCCGCGCATCGCGCCGCACGGCGGGTTGTTGGTGTAGGTCACCAGGCAGTCCATGGTGGCGTTCGGAACCTCGTACGGGCCGAAGCCCAGCGTCGCCGCGTTGCCGGCCACCGCGGTCGAGGACGAGGCGTACGCGCCGCCGTCCAGCACGATCGAGGCCCGGACGAAGACCAGCCTGCCGTCGGCATCCGCCCCATGCTCGTAGCGCAACAGCGCCGGGTGCCGGTGGACGTGGCCGTAGAAGGATTCCTCGCGGCTGTAGACCATCTTGATCGGACGGCCGGTGCGCAGCGCGAGCAGGCAGGCGTGCGCCTGCATCGAGACGTCCTCGCGACCGCCGAAGGCGCCGCCGACCCCGGCCAGGGTGAACCGCACCTTGGCGGCGGGCAGGCCGAGGGCGGCGGCCACCTGGGCCTGGTCGGCATGCAGCCACTGGGTGGCGATGTAGAGGTCGACGCCGCCGTCCTCGGCCGGCACCGCCAACCCCGACTCCGGGCCGAGGAAGGCCTGGTCCTGCATGCCCACCTGGTACTCGCCGGTCACCACCACCGCGGCGGTGGCCGGAGCCGAGCCGTGTTCGATGTGCACCGAGCGCAGCACGTTGCCCTCGATGCCG
>JAVEEO010000163.1 GCA_030840415.1 Pseudonocardiales bacterium
GGCGGCCATCTGCGATCGCCCCGCGTTGTGCACGCAGACGAACAGCACGGTCGGTTTTGAGGTGGTCATATCAGGGCCTTTCGGTTGTGTCGTCGAGTACCAACTGCCCGGACCCGCTCGGGTAGAGACCACGGACCAGGCCGTAGCCGAGCACCCCGCCGAGCAGTTGGGCCACCACGAAACCTGGAGCCGACGCCGGTGCGATGCCGGCGAAGGAGTCGGAGAACACCCGGGAGACGGTGACGGCCGGATTGGCGAACGACGTCGAACTGGTGAACCAGTACGCGGCCAGGATGTAACCGCCGACGGCGAACGCGACCCGCTCGGTACGGCCGGACCGAAGGGTGCCGAAGACCACGAGCAGCAGGCCCGAGGTGGCCACCACCTCGCCGAGCCACAGGTTGGCACCGGAGCGGTGATGGGCCGAGAGATTGATCGCCGCCAGGTCGAACATCAGGTTTGCCACCATCGCACCGGCGATGCCGCCGCCGAACTGCGCCAGGATCAGCGCGCCGGCCTCGCGGGTGCCGATGCTGCCCAGGGCTCGTTCGACTGCTGTCACCACCGGGTTGAAGGCCGCCGACACCGGCTGCAGGGCCAGGATCAGCGCGATCAGCGCACCACCGGTGATGAGCGAGTTTTCCAGCAGCTGCAAGCCGGACTGGCCGGGGGACAGCCGGGTCGCGGCGATTCCGGAGCCGATGACGGCGGCGACGAGAAAGCCGGTGCCGACGAACTCGGCCAGGGCGCGCCGGGCCAGCGGGCTCACGGCGCGGCGGTGCCGATCAGGCCGGCCAGCCCGGTGAGGGCGTCGCCGCTGGCCCGGTAGTACACCCAGACCCCACGCTTCTCGCGCTCCAGCAGGCCGGCGTCGTGCAGCACCTTCAGATGGTGGCTGATGGTGGGCTGGGACAGTTCGAAGGCGTCATTGAGGTCGCAGACGCATGCCTCGCCGCCCTCGTGGGACGCCACCAGCGACATCAGGCGCAGCCGGACCGGGTCGGCCAGGGCCTTGAGCAGCGGGGCGATCTGCTCGGCGGCCGCCTCGCTGAGCGGCTCGCGGCTCAACGGCGAGCAGCACGCGACGGCCTGGACCGGGGTCAGTGACAGCGCAACTGAATTCGACACTCGTCTATATTGACAGATGTCGATGCCTGGTGGCAACCTGATGGAACTCAGACATCGACAACCGTCGAAGTCTTGTCCTGAGGAGGATTCATGAGCCGCGTCCAGCTCGCTCTCAACGTCAACGACCTGACCGAGTCGATCGCCTTCTACAGCAAGCTGTTCGGGGTCGAGCCGGCAAAGGTCCGGGACGGCTACGCCAACTTCGCGGTGACCGAGCCACCGCTCAAGCTGGTGCTGCTGGAGAACCCGGGCCACGGCGGCTCGATCAACCATCTCGGCGTGGAGGTCGACGACATCGCCGCCGTGGATGCCACCCAGGCGCGGCTCGCCGATGCCGGGCTGGCCTCGGTCGACGAACGCGGCACCACCTGCTGCTACGCCGAGCAGGACAAGTTCTGGGTGCAGGGCACGCCCAACGGCGAGCAGTGGGAGGTCTACACCGTGCTCGCCGATTCCCAGACGTTCGGATGCGGGCCGACCGCGGAGGGCACCTGCTCGACGACCGGCCAGGCTGAGGCGGCCACCGCGGGCGCCGGCTGCTGCTGAGCGCGCCGCGTCCGGCCGATCACCGTCAGGCCAGCCGGACCAACCCGGCGGTCAGCGCGGCTGCCAGCACGACGACCAGGAACGGCGCGCGTCGCCAGACCGCAACGCCTCCCACCGCGAAACCGGCCAGGCGTGCCGGGTCGAGATGCAGCCGCGAGCCGTCGGCGATGGCCTCCACGACGATCAGGGCGCCGAGCAGGGCGACCGGGACCAGTTCGACCAGCCGTCGCGTCTGCGGCCGGTGCAGCACCCGCGCCGGGACGAGGTAGCCGAGCACCTTCAGGGCGTAGCAGCCCACGCTGGTCGCCAGGACCAGGATCCACAACGTCACGACGCCTGGCCCCGGGTCCGGACCGCCAGCAGCAGCGCGGCAGTCGCGGCGAGCACCGGCACGCCGGCGGGCGTCACCGGAATGAGCAGCGCGGCGATGACCGCGCCGGCGAGGGCGATTCGTCGATCCAGCTTGCTCGAGCGCAACCGTGGCCCGAGCAGCGCCAGGAAGGCCGCGGGCACCACGGCGTCGAGGCCGAAGCGGATCGGGTCGACGATCGAGCCGGCCAGCGCTCCGAGCAAGGTCGCCAGGTTCCAGAAGGCATAGACGCCGCCGAACGTCCACCAGTAGGCGCTGCGGGCCAGCGCCGGCGTCTGCTGGGCCTGGGCCATGGCAGTGGTCTCGTCGATCGTTCCCAACGCGGCCAGCAGCCGGCGCGGTCCCCGCACCCGCAGCAGCGGTGCCATCCGCATTCCGTACAACGTGTTGCGCGAACCCAGCAGCAGCCCGCTGGCCAGGGCCGCCCCGGCGCCACCGCCGCCGGCGACCACGCCCACGACGGCGAACTGGGTGCCGCCGGTGAACGCCGCCAGCGACAGCACGCAGGCCTGGAACACCGACAGCCCCGCGCTGACCGCAGCAGCACCGAACGCGAATCCGTATGCCCCGACTGCCAGTCCCACTCCCACCGCGTCGCGACGCACACCCCGTGCGGGTTCGAGGTCGAGTCGCTGGCTCGCGGAATCCGACGGACCCGGGGAGACCGGCGCAGCTTGTCGTCCCCGTCGCAAGCGTGGTGCTCCTTCCGAGCGCGGGCCGTTCGGGCGCTGGTCTCCTGCTCACGCCGTCCGGCGGCAGCCAGCAGCGGAACCTTCGGCCATCACTATAGGACCGTGCTGGCTCCGGCCTCCCGGGCGACTGCCCTCCGCCGTCTCGGCTGAGCGGGTGGCCGCCCAGGTGGCCAGCAGCTTCAGCCCGTCGGCGGTCGGGGTGTCGGGATCGGCGGTGTGGATGTTGAGCCGGAGCACGGGTTCGGAGGGCAGTTCCATGGCTTCGAAGTTGAGGTCGATCCGGACGACAACAGTTACGGTGACGCCGAACTCCTGCCAGCCGCCCGGTGTGGGGCGCCTGACCCTGATCGACGGACGCTGCGGTCGACGCGGCTGCCGGGCTAGGCCGTGGCGGCGTCCGCGGCGGGAGCGACCTCGGGGAGAGCGACCTCGGCGACGAGCGAGGCAAGGTCGAGGCCGAGTACGCCACCGAGGGCCGCGACGGTGAAGAAGGCCGGCGTGGCGATGCGTCCGGTCTCGATCTTGCGCAGGGTTTCGACCGGGATACCGGCCGCGATCGCGACGTCGACCATGCTGCGGTCCCCGCGCGCTCGGCGCAGTGCGGCGCCGAGCCGGCGACCGCGGGCACGCTCGGCGGGGGAGAGGATCGGACGGACCATGACCGTTATACTAATACCGGTATAACAATCACGGTACCGGTAGCACAAATCACGGTCGAGGGAGCAGCGAACGATGGTCGAACTCAAGACGCCGGGGGAGATCGAGGCGATGGCCGCGGCAGGGGCGGTGGTCGCTCGCGCGCTGGCCGCGACCCAGGATGCGGCCCGTCCCGGGGTACGCCTCACCGAGCTCGATCAGCTCGCCCGCGAGGTGCTGCGCGAGGCCGGCGCGAGCTCACCCTTCCTCGGCTACCAGCCGTCCTTTGCCCACAGCCCGTATCCAGGAGTGCTGTGCCTGTCTGTCAACGATGCCGTGCTGCACGGTATCCCCGACGACTACCAGCTCCGGGACGGTGATCTGCTGAGCGTCGACTGCGGCGCCACCCTCGATGGCTGGACGGGCGACGCTGCGATCTCCTTCTGTGTCGGGCACACCAGCGCCGCCGACGCCCGATTGCTCGAGCGCACCGAGGCCGCGCTGCGGGCCGGGATCGCCGCGGCCCAACCGGGAGCGCGTCTCGGTGACATCTCCGCCGCGATCGGCAGGGTGGCTCGCGAGGCCGGGTACGGCTTGCACACCGACTTCGGCGGCCACGGCGTCGGACGCACCATGCACGAGAGCCCAGCCGTTCCCAACGACGGCCGCCCCGGCCGCGGCATGCGGCTGGAGCCCGGGCTCACCCTCGCCATCGAACCGTGGTTCGTTGCCGGCGGACGCGATGCCTACCGCATCGACAGCGACGGCTGGACCATCCGCAGCTCCGACGGAAGCCGCGGCGCGCACTTCGAGCACACCGTCGCGATCACCGGCGAAGGGCCCCAGGTCCTTACCGTGGAATGACCCGCGGTCATCGGTCCCGGACCGGCCGGCCCGGTGAAAGGCAGTGCCCAGCGCGGAAGCTGCCTCTCAGAACGCCAGGCTGTCGCGCTGGCACCAGTCGCGCACGGCCGGCCAGGGGCCGTAGCCCGCCTCGATGTTCAGGTGGCCGCCCGCCGGTAGCACTGTCGTGTCGAGCTGCAGCGGCAGGCCGTACGCGGTGGCGATTCCCTCGGGCAGGTAAGGGTCTGCCTCGCCTGCCAGCAGGACGGTGCCGCCGGCGCCGCGGCGCACCGCCTCCACGTCGCGCGGCGGCGGGAAGAAGCCGGCGATCTCGGGGATCGAGGTTCGCGGTGACGGTGGCGCCACCAGCAGGACCCGGGCCGGGC
>JAVEEO010000181.1 GCA_030840415.1 Pseudonocardiales bacterium
CGAGGAAGGGCACAAGATCGTCGGTGTGGCCGCGCCGCGGCAACGCAAGGGGCGCAGCTTCGCAGCCGAGGACGCCAACCCGATGACGTGGGACCGGCTGCGTTCCTGGGCCTACCCCCGCAGCATCGACTGGACGCCCTCGACGGAGCTGCGGGCCCATCACGTCCCCGACAACACCGACGTCATCCTTGCCGCCCACTCCCATGCCTTCATCGGACGCCGGACCCGGGCCCGCGCCCGGGTCGCCGCCATCGGCTACCACCCGAGCCTGCTGCCGCTGCACCGCGGCCGCGACGCCGTGCGATGGACGATCCGCGACGGCGACCGGGTCACCGGCGGCTCCATCTACCACCTGACCGAACGGACCGACGCGGGCGCCATCGCCGCGCAGGAGCACATCATCGTTCCGCCGGGTTCCACCGTCGAGTCGCTGTGGCGGGAACATCTCGCGCCCCTCGGCGTGCGCCTCATCGTGCGGGTGCTGGACGACCTCGCCCGCGATATCCGCATCGAGGTTGCCCAGGACGAGGCGCTGGCCACCTGGGAGCCCGCCATGGGTGCCGCTCCACTTTTCAAGCCCGAACTGATCGAGCTTCCCGGTTCGGTCGCCGTCCGCGGTGACCGCTGGGCGCTCAACGGGTTCTGAGCCGCCGGCGCTGACCGGCCGAGCCGGATCATCCCTGCCTGAACAGGGAATACCAGAAACAAGAGGGGCTCCCCCGGCGATTCGCCGGGGGAGCCCTTTCGGTTGTCCGGGTGGCTACCGACGTCGTGGACCGACCTGCGGCCACGACGCCGGCTCCGCCTACTTCGCGACGCTTCCGGTGGCCACCGCGGGAGCCGGCGATGCCGGGCGCCGGGTGCGGAGCACGATGCGGGCCAGCACCGCTCCCGGGATCACGCCGAGTGCTGCCACCACCAGGATCCACACCGCCGTCGTCGACATGGCCGATCCCACGACGTGGGCGTGGGTGTCGCCCGTCCGTTCGATGAGGGTCAGGTAGATCGCCCCGAAGACCGCGATCCCCGCGACCTGGCCGAGTTGGACCGCGGTGGTCAGCAGGCCGCTGGCATCGGCTGCCTGCATCATCGGCACGTTCACCAGCGACTGGGTCAGCAGCGGGCTCACCGACAGGCCCATGCCGACACCGTTGAGCATGGTGCCCACCCACATCAGCCAGCCGCCGGACGTGCCGCTGTGCATGGCGATTCCGATCAGCCCGTAGGACACCGCGGACAGCGCCAGGCCCGCGGGGGCCAGTACCGGATGCAGCCGTTCCGGGAGCTTGCGCCAGTAGAAACCGGTCAGGCCGAAGAGAATGGACATCGGCAGGTAGGTCAGTCCGGCGCGCAGCGCGCTCTCCCGCAACCCGGCCTGCAGGTGCAGGGTGAAGACGAACAGGAAGCCGCCATAGGTGAGCTGGACGCAGATCAGCGTGATCATCCCGACCGAGATGCCGGGTGCGCGCAGCACGGCGAAGTTGAGCAGCGGATCCCCGCCGGCGGCTGCGATCCGGCGTTCGATGAGGACGAACACCACCGCCAGCACGATGCCGACGGCGATGCACGCGAACGTCCAGGCCGGCCAGTCCAGCTCGCGTCCGAGGACCGCGGGAAGCACCATCAGGAACACCGCGGGGATCGCCACGGCGAGCCCCGCCAGGTCCAGACGCCGCCGAGCGGTCGGCGCGTCCTGCGGGAGCAGCCGGGGGACCAGCGCGATCAGGACCAGGCCGATGGGCACGTTGACCATGAACACCGGACGCCAACTGGTGCCGAACAGGTCGGCGTTGACGATGACTCCGCCGAGGACCAGGCCGGCCACCGCACCGGTCGAGAGCACCGCGCCGTAGGCAGACAGCGCCTGAGCACGGGCTTTGCCCTGGAACTGCATCTGGATGACGCTCATGATCTGCGGAACCATGACGGCCGCGCCGGCGCCCTGGGCGATGCGGAAGACCACCAGGGTTGCGGTGTTCGGCGCGAGCGCGCAGGCTGCGGACATGATGGTGAATACCACCACGCCGAGCAGGTACATCCGGCGCCGTCCGTACAGATCACCCAGCCGGGCGCCGGTGATCAGCAGCATCGCGTAGGAGATCACGTAGCCGCCGACGACCAATTGCAGGGACGCGCCGGATGCGTCGAACTCCGTGCCGATCGAGGGCATCGCCACGTTGACGACGAACACGTCGACCAGGCCCATGAACTGTCCGAGCAGCAGGAGCACCAGCATCATCCACCGTCGGCTGGCCTCCGCGGCGGGTGCCGCGGCCGGATGCGAGGCCGACCCTGTCGTCGTCATGTTCTCTCCGTTCAGTAGTTGCACCCCCGGTCACGTCGCAGGGTTCGCGGCCGGCCGGGGCTCGGTCATATATACCGATCGCAGGCCCGGAACTCATCGGCGCCGCGCGGCGGACTCTACTGCCGGGGCCGGAGGCGGGCACGCCGGCTCGGCTGCCGGGCGGCATGAACGAAGAAACCTGCCCTTCGTGGCCACGCTAACTTCGGCGAACCGAGCACAGAAACCACTTGTATTCCCGTTGGAAGGCGCCACTGGCCTCCAGCAGCGGAGCAAGGCCTACCCCACGAACCCCGAAAGCGAGTGAGTACAGGGTGATCTACGAACTGCGCGAGTACCGTCCGGTCCCTGGCCGTATCCACGCCCTGATCCGCAGGTTCAACGACCACGTGGTGAAGCTGCTGGCCAAGCACGACATGGAGCTGGTGTTCCTCGCGCTGACCGAGTTCGGTGCGAACACCATGGGCGAAATCGTCTACGTCCTGAAGTTCGACTCCTACGGCGACCTGGAAACCAAGTGGCGGGCCTTCCTGTCCGATCCGGAATGGCGGGAGGCGGCCAAGGCCAGCGAGGCGGATGGCCCGCTGGTCGCCTCGATGCACCGCCGGATCCTGAACCCCACGCCGTTCGCGTGAAGCCGGGTAGCGCCGGACGAGCAGCTTGCGATGGGCACTTCTCGCCGGCGCCGTCGAGTCCAGCGGCAGCACACCGCAGGCCGATCAGCTCTTTCCAGACAGCAGAGGTTTCCGCATGACGCTCCAGCGACGTTCCCTGACCTTGTTCGAAGCTATGTTCGCGCGGATCCGGATCGGGCCGGTGGTGGCGAGCGTCAACCTGCAGGGCCAGGTGGACGCGGCAGTCCTGGATCAGGCCGCCCGCCTGCTGCAGCGCGATTACCCGGTGCTGCGCTGTTCGATCCATGAGGGCGACGACGGTGTCACCCTGGTGCTGTCCGACGAGGGCGCGGGCCTGGCGATCGGCGCGGCCGGTCCGGATCCGCTCGGCTACGAGCTGAACTTCGCCGTCGAGCCGGACCGCCCGGTCAGCCGGATCTCGCTGTCCCAGACGGGGGAATCGGCCGTGCTCAGCCTCGCCGGCGACCATTCCGCCAGCGATGCCCGTCTCAACACGCTGCTGCTGCATCGGTTGCTCGACTACTACACCGATCTGGTTCGCGGGGTGACGCCCGAGCCGACCGGCAGGCCCGCGTTCGACGGATCGCTGGAGGAGGCGCTGCTGGCAGCCTTCGAACCCGGCCCGGTGCCGCCGGTGGAGGACACCGATGCGCCGCTGAGCCTGGCGGTCGAGGCTGTCGCGCCGGGACCGCTGGGGGTGCGCAGTTTCAGCTACGACCAGGGCACGACGGCCGCGCTGATCGCGGCCGCCCGCCGGGGCGGGATCTCGGTCACCACCCTGCTGAGCGGGGCGATGGCGTGCGCGGTGCGGGCCCAGTTCTCCGCCGATGCCGGTCCACTGCCGGTCTCACCGGCCTTCGCCGTGGACCTGCGGCCCCGGCTGGACCCCCCGATCGCTCCGGACGCCGCGTTCGTCTGCGTGTCGCGACAGGTGTGCGCGGTCAGCGTCGACGCCGATGACCAGCCCGTCGAGGTGGGCGCCCGGATCGGCGCCCGACTGCAGGCAGGCCTGCAGCGCAACGAGATCCAGCACCGGCTGCTGGCCCAGCGGCTGGCTGGCCGGCCGCTGCCGCTGCCGCCGATCTCCTTCATGGTGTCCAACATCGGCATTGTCGAGGGCTACCGGGTGCCTGACGGGCTGCGGGTCACCGGCAGCCGCTGGGCCACCACGTCACGCGGACCGGTTCCGACGCTGTTCGGCCTGACCCTGGACGGCAGGCTGAACCTGGAACTGGTCTACGACACCGCGTTCCTTCCAGAGGACGTGATCTCCGACGTGGCCAAGCAGTTCGAGGCGTCCCTGCTGGCGTGCCGGTAGCGACGAACATCCGTAGGGCGCCGCCCCGACTCGGTAAACCTCCCGGTCGGCGCGCGGATCACCCGGGCAGCGGGGCTGCCCGGGTGGTCCGGCCCGCTCAGGACCCGGGGGTGCCGAGCAGGAAGTCGCGCACCGCCGCGAAGCCGGCCGGCGCGTCGCCGGGCTTGCCGCCGGCACCCTGGGCGAGGTCGGCCTTGCCGCCGCCGCGGGCGCCGAGCGCGGTCGCCAGCACCTTGACCAGGTCGCCGGCCGACCGGCCGGCCGCCACGCCGGCCTTGTTGACGCTCGCCACGAACGACAGCCGGTCCTCGGCCGCCGAGGCCAGCAGGACGGCCGCCGGCCGGGTCGGGTCGAGGCGGTCCCGGACGTTGACCGCCAGGGTGCGCAGGTCGTTGGCGCTCACCCCGGCCGGCACCAGCTCGGTCAGCAACTGAACACCGGCGACGTCGACCGCCTGCCGGGCCAGCGGCTCGGCCTGCTGCAGCACCTGGGCGGCCCGCAACCGGTCGAGTTCGCGTTCGGCGTTGCGCAGCCGGTTGATCAGCGACTCGATCCGGTCCGGCAGCTCGGCCGCCGGCACCTTCACCAGCTCGGACAGCGAGGCCACCAGGGCACGCTCGTTGGCCAGGAACCTAATCGCGTCCAGCCCGACGAAGGCCTCGATCCGGCGCACCCCGGCGCCGACCGAGGACTCGCCGGTGATCGCCAGCGCACCGACCTGGGAGGAGTGCGAGACGTGGGTGCCACCGCACAGCTCACGTGACCAGGCACCGCCGATCTCGACCACCCGCACCTCGGCGTCGTAGGTCTCGCCGAACAGCGCCAGCGCGCCCTCCTCGCGAGCCTGGGCAAGCGGCATGTAGCGCACCGCCACCGGCAGGTCGCGCCGCAGCGCCCGGTTGGCGGTCTCCTCGATGTCGGTGCGGGTCCGCTCGTCCAGGCCCCTGGACCAGGCGAAGTCCAGCCGCAGGTAACCCGGCTTGTTGTACGAGCCGCTCTGCAGCGCCGACGGGCCGAGCACCTCGCGCAGCGCGGCATGCACCACGTGGGTACCAGAGTGGGCCTGCCGGGCCGACAGCCGCCACTCCGGATCCACCTGGGCCACCGCCTCGGCACCGGTACGCAACTCGCCGGACTCGACGTGCACCCGGTGCACGATCAGCCCCTTGATCGGCCGCTGCACGTCCAGCACCCGCAATCGGGTCTCCGAACCCGAGCCGGGGACGACGATGGTGCCCTCGTCGGCGATCTGGCCACCGGACTCGGCGTAGAAGGAGGTGGCGTCCAGCACCACCTCGACCGTCTCGCCGGGGCCGGCCGCCTCGATCAGCTCGTCCTTGCGGATGATGCCCCGGACCCGCGACTCGGTCTCCAGGCTCTCGTAGCCGGTGAAGAGAGTCGGCCCGTGATCGCGCAGCGCCCGGTAGGCGGCGGTGCTCGACACTCCGGACTTCTTGGAGCGGGCGTCGTCCTTGGCCCGCTGGCGCTGCTCGGCCATCAACCGGCGGAACTCGTCCTGGTCCACCGACAGGCCGGCCTCGGCCGCCATCTCGACGGTGAGGTCGATCGGAAAGCCGTAGGTGTCGTGCAGCGCGAACGCCCGCTCGCCCGACAGCGCCGGACGGTTGGCCTGGCGCGCCTCGGTCACCGCGACGTCCAGGATGGTGGTGCCCGAGGCCAGCGTCCGCCGGAAGGCGTCCTCCTCACCGTAGGCGATCATCGCGATCCGGTCGTAGTCGGTGGCCAGTTCCGGGTAGCTCGGCGCCATCGCGTCGCGGGCCACCGGCAGCAGTTGCGGCAGCACCGCGCCGTCGCTGAACTCGCCGCCCAGCATCCGCGCCGAGCGCACCGCCCGGCGCAGGATCCGGCGCAGCACGTAGCCGCGGCCCTCGTTGCTCGGGGTCACCCCGTCCGAGACCAGCATCAGGCCGGTGCGCACGTGGTCGGCGATCACCCGCAACCGGACGTCGTCGGGCGCGGCCTCGGCCGCCGACGGACCGGACTGGCCACCGTAGCGCTTGCCGGCCAGCTGTGCGGCCCGGTCGAGCACCGGACGGGTCTCGTCGATCTCGTAGAGGTTGTCCACCCCCTGCAGCAGGGTGGCCATCCGCTCCAGGCCCATGCCGGTGTCGATGTTCTTGCGGGGCAGTTCGCCCAGGATGGGGTAGCCCTCCTTGGCCGGCCCCGCGCCCCGCTCGTTCTGCATGAACACCAGGTTCCAGAACTCCATGAAGCGGTCCTCGTCGACCGCCGGACCGCCCTCGGGACCGTAGGCCGGACCGCGGTCGTAGTACAGCTCACTGCACGGCCCGCACGGACCGGGCACCGTCATCGACCAGAAGTTGTCGGCCATCCCGCGCCGCACGATCCGCTCGGCCGGCAGCCCGATGACCCGGCGCCAGATGTCGATCGCCTCGTCGTCGTCGAGGTACACGGTGGCCCAGATCCGGTCGCCGTCCAGGCCGTAGCCGCCCTCGGCCACCGGCCCGGTGGACAGCTGCCAGGCCAGCCGGATCGCCTCTTCCTTGAAGTAGTCGCCGAAGCTGAAGTTGCCGTTCATCTGGAAGAAGGTGCCGTGCCGGGTGGTCTTGCCGACCTCGTCGATGTCGAGGGTGCGCACGCACTTCTGCACGCTGGTGGCCCGCGGCCACGGCGGCTCGAGCTGGCCGGTGAAGTACGGCACGAACTGCACCATGCCGGCGTTGACGAACAGCAGGTTCGGGTCGTCGAAGGGCAGCGGCGCGGCCGGCACCAGCTCGTGCCCGTGGCGGACGAAATGGTCCACGAAGCGCTGGCGTACCTCGGCGGTTTTCACGGCTCTCCTCTTTCCGGCGTGGCGGTCCGACATCCCATTGTCGCGAACCGGGGCCACTGCTTTCCATCCGGGCCGTTCCGCGGGCCTGGGACGAGCGGCGGTGGGCGGGTATCGTCTGCTGGTCATGACGAGGCCGTCGCCTCCGACAGACCGGGTGCGCCCGCCGACCCGGGTGCTCGCCGCCGCGATCGTTCCCTTCCTGGTGCTCGCCTACGCGGTGCTGTATCCGTGGCCGGGCGACACCCGGCGGCTGTTCGCCTGGCAGATCAGGCCGAGCATGTCGGCGATGGTGCTCGGCTCGGTGTACCTCGGCGGCGCCTACTTCTTCCTGCGGGCGGTGCGGGCGCGGCAGTGGCACACGGTCGCCGGTGGCTTCGTGCCGGTCGGCACCTTCGCCAGCCTGATGGGTATCACCACGATCCTGCACTGGGACCGCTTCCTGCACGGCAACCCGGCGTTCTGGCTGTGGGTGGCGCTGTACTTCAGCACGCCGTTCCTGGTTTTCGCCGCCTTCGTCGGCAACCAGCGGGAGTACCCGCCGAGCACGGCCGGCGATCTGCTGTTGCCGCCGGCCGCTGCCGGCGCCATCGTGGTCGCCGGGGCCGCGTCGGTGGCGATGAGTGCCTTCCTGTACCTCTTTCCGCACCGGGCGATCAGCATCTGGCCCTGGCAGCTGACCCCGTTGACCGCGCGCATGCTCGGCGCCATCTTCGCGCTCGGCCTGGCCGGCCTGGGCGCGGCCCGGGAACGGCGCTGGAGCGCTGCCCGGATCCTGGTGCAGGTCGCCTGCGTCATGCTGGTGCTGATCCTGGCCGCGGCGGTGCGCGCGCACCGTGAGTTCGACTCCGGCAACGTGCTGACCTGGGTGTTCGCCGCGGGTTTTCTCGGCACGACGGTGGCAGCGGTGCTGCTGTACCACCGGATGGAATCTCGCGCGCGGGCTGGTGGTGTTCAGCCGGTCGTCGACGTCTAGATCCCGTTCCGGCCAGCAGATTCAGACCGGCTCGACGGTCACCGGCAGCCCGTGCCGGACCCGCAGCGTCATCATCGCCTGGTTGCCGATCGAGGGCGTGCGGACCCGCAGCCGGTAGCTGGCCGAGATCATCGCCACCGCCAGGGTGGCCTCCAGGGTGCCCAGCGCGCTGCCGATGCAGACCCGCGGGCCGGCCCCGAATGGCAGGTAGGCGTAGCGGTCACCCGGCTCGCCCTGGCCGAGGAAGCGCTCGGGCCGGAACGCCTCGGGATCGGACCAGAACGCCGGATGGCGGTGCAGGGTGTACGGGCACAGCAGGACGTCGCTGCCGGCCGGTACGAAGTGGCCGTCTATGACGTCGTCGGCCAGCGCCCGGCGGGGCAGCAGCCAGACCGGCGGGTAGAGCCGCAGTGCCTCTTTCAGCACCGCGCCGGTGTAGGGCAGCCGGACCACCGTGGATGCGTCCGGCTCGCCCTCGGCCAGCACCCGGACGGCCTCCTCGCGCACCGCCTCGAAAGCCGCCGGGTGCTGGTCGAGCAGCACGAACACCCAGGTCATCAGGGTGGCGGTGGTCTCGTGGCCGGCCAGCAGCATGGTCACCAGCTCGTCGCGCACCCTGAGCCGGACCTCGGCCGGCGCGCTGTCGTCGTTGAGCAGCGCCAGCACCGAGTCCGGCTCGGCGTCTATCGCCGGCTGCCCGAGCAGGGTGGTGACCACCTCGTCCAGCTCGAGCTGTGCCTTGCGGAACCGGAGCCGGGTCGGCACCGGTGCCCAGTCCGGCAGCCGGTTGAAGGTGAGCATCTCCAGCATCGCCTGGTCCTGCACCGCCTCGAAGGCCGCGCCGATGCCCGCGAACGCCGTCAGGTCGGTGCCCATCAGGGCCGGCCCCACGATTTGCAGGGTGAGCTCGGTCAACCGCTCCCGCAGGTCCATCGGCTTGGCCCGGTCGCGCGACAGCTCGGCGATCCAGCGCCGGGTCGCCGCGGTGACCACGTCCGCCTGCATCGGCAGCCGCTTGGCCGCGAAGGCCGGCTTGAGGTTGCTCCGCTGGCGGCGCCAGGTCTCGCCCTCGGCGGTCAGCAGGCCGTCGCCGAGCGCCTTCTTGGCGTGCACCTGGCCGATGCCCTTGATGTAGTTCGCGGCATTCTCGGTGAGCACGTGCTTGGCGTGCCGCGGGTGGTTGAAGAAGTGCAGCTGGTTGCGGCCCAGCGGAATCCGGACCACGTCGCCGTACCTGTGCGCCATCTCCGACATCGCCCGGGTCCGGTCGAACATCATGTGC
Source organism: Pseudonocardiales bacterium (assembly GCA_030840415.1). Taxonomy (GTDB): domain Bacteria; phylum Actinomycetota; class Actinomycetes; order Mycobacteriales; family Jatrophihabitantaceae; genus Jatrophihabitans_A. The sequence goes on from JAVEEO010000181.1 coordinate 9,326, forward strand.
AGCAGCAGCCTGGGCATGGCTGGCACCGGCACCGTGGGTGCCGGGCGGGACGGCCCGGCCAGCACGGTCATGCCCGGACCCGGCTCGGGCGCACCG
>JAVEEO010000205.1 GCA_030840415.1 Pseudonocardiales bacterium
GAAGGACGTCTCGACGATCAGCGTGCTGGCGGCAGCGGCGCTCGTGCCCTTGGACCCGCCACATCCGGTCAGCAGTCCGGCCGCCGTCACGACACCGACGCACCCTGCGACGAACAAGCGAAGTCTCACGAACTCTCCCGAACGGTAGCCGTGGCAGCACACGCGCCACTGGGGTCTGACAGGAACGGATCTACTGATGGGAATTCCTGCATGAGTAGATCGCCTCTTGTGGGACAGGACATTAGGTCGTTCCGTCTGCACTGTCAACGCCGGGGTGCCCGGTGGACACAGCCCTAACCCGCGGCGCCGCAACGGGGATGGGCACCGTCGTCGGGGACACTTGTGTGTCGAGCGCGATGACCGCGCGTTCGTTGCGGACCACGACGAATACGGGAGGTAAGGCAGCAGTGGTCGACGAAGTCATCGAGACGGCGGGTCGCCAACTGCGCCTGCTACGACAGGCGCGTGGCCTAACACTTGCCGAGCTTGCCGAACGTGCCGGGCTGACCGACGGTTACCTCTCGAGCGTCGAACGAGGTAAGATCGCGCCTTCGCTCAGCTCGCTGGCGACGATCGCCGCCGTCCTCGGCTCGGACATGTCGGTGTTCTTTCCGACCACCACCCGCGACCACGTCCACGTCCACCGAGCGGCGCGTGAGGACCACTTGCGGGTCGCGGCCAGCAGCAACGAGACGTACACGATCCTGTCGGCCCGCTCGGTGGTACCGAACTTCACCGGCCTGATCGAGGACCTCGTCCCCTCCGACTCGGACACAACCTACAGCTTCTTCGGCGAGCGCTTCCTGGTGGTGCTCGACGGTGAGATCGAACTGCGGATCGACACGACGACCCACCGGCTCGGGCCGGGCCGGATGATCCACTACTCGGCACACCCGAATCACCGGCTGCGGGTCGTGTCCAAGCAGGTGGCGCAGATGCTCTGGGTCGTCACGCCGGCGCTGCTGTGAGCGTTGCCGACGCCGATACCTCGCTTGCCCGCCGGATCGGCGTCCGACTGCGGCGCCTGCGCAAGGAGCAGCGGCTCAGCCTGGCGGTGCTGGCCCGGCGTGCGGACCTCTCGTTGTCCTACCTCTCCGCGGTCGAGAACGGTGTCAACCTGCCCTCGCTGCCGGTGCTCGCCCGGCTGACCGAGGCCCTGAACGTGAGCATCCCCACCGTGCTCGTCGACGAGGGCAGCCCCTTCGCCGTGATCGGCGACGTGCCCGCGGCGGTGGGCAGCAGCTCGGTCAGCCATCCCCAGCTGCAGCTGCAGAACGCGGTGCTGCGCTCGGTCGCCGGCGACGTCGGCATTCCACCGGTCGAGATCGAGGGGCGCGACCTGTTCGTGTTCCTGCTCTCCGGCACGCTGACCATCGTCATCGACGGCGAGTCCTTCGAACTCAATACCGGTGACGCCGTCGACGTCAGCCGTCCCCGCACCGTGTCGTGGTCCTCCCCCGGGGACGCCGTCACCGTCTGGAACAGCTGCCCCGAACAGAGTTGACGCGCCATCGCGTGGAGAAGGAAAACCCGCGTCCCCGCACTCGATTGTCGAATGCGGGGACGCGGGTTTCGCGGTACCGGCAGTTACCCGCCGGCGGTCGGGCGGCTCAGCAGCCGCAGGTGTAGTACGTGATGTCCCAGTGGGTGCCCTCGTCGCAGTAGATGTTGCCCGACGCGGCCTGCCACTGCGGGTAGCCGTCGCCCCGGTTGCCGATCCGGGTGAAGGCGTTGTGGATGTAGGAGTCGATGCAGGTGCGGTGGGTGATGTCGACCTTGTAGCCGTTGTAGTGGCTGTAGGTACCGCTGGCGTGGCCGACCTCGGTGCCGCCGGTGATGTTGATCGAGCAGCCGCTGGCCTTCTTGAGGGTGATCACGCCCGACACCGTGCTCTGGTTGATCTGCTCGAACGAGGTGCAGGTCGAGATGCTCCGGGTGGTGCAGTTGCCGCTGGAGCTCCAGGTGATGCCCGCGGCCGAGAGCTGGGAGGCGGCCTGGGCCTGGGTCAGCTTCGTGACGGCCAGCGCCGGCGAGCTGACCGCAACCAGGGTGGTCACCGAGGCGAACAGCCCGAGCAGGAATACGACGATCCGATTTCTCATGGGGGTCCAACCAGTCTGTGGGGAACGAGGGAGGAAAGGTTCCGGCCCACCGTTGCGTACCCAACCAAACCTGGCAACTCGACCGCTTCAGAATTTCACGGTTCTCACACGCTGGTGCTGCTCAGCCGGCAGCGGTCTCTACGACCGTGAGGCCGGTCAGGGTCGGGACGTAGAGCCGACTGCCGCTGATCGCCGGGGTGGCGAACCGGCTGGTCGCGCCGACCGGCACCCGCTCGCGGACCCGGCCGGTGGCCGGGTCCAGGGCATTCAGCACGCCGGCCTCCGGGTTCAGCGAGTACAGCCGGCCGCCGCCCAGCACCGGGGAGCCGATGATCGCCTGGTCGGCGTGCCAGCCGACGGTGAGCCGGCCGGCGCCGTCGATCCGGACGGAGCGCAGGCCGTCGGCGCACGGCACGTAGACCGTGTCGCCGGCCACCGCCGTACCACCGAAGGACCGGCACACCTTGGCCTGGCTGACCTGGCCACCGATACCGCCGAGGTCGCCGACCTTCAGCACGTAGCCGTCGCCGTCCTTGCCGGCGATAAAGATCCACTTTCCGCCTACCACCGCCGGGCCCTGCGATCCGAGGTCCAGGTCGGCGGCGTTGTGGGCCGCCCAGGCGCTGGGCGAGAACGAGTCCACCAGCCGGGTGCCGTCCAGTTCCAGCACCGAGTCGCTGAAGTCGTAGGTGCCGCCGACCGATGCGCCGTTGCCGACCGCGACCAGCAGGTGGCCGTCGAGCACGGTGGCGCCGGGCGGCGTCCAGATGCCGGCCTCCCGGGTGGTCGGCACGGTGTAGGCGACCGGCTCGCCGTTGCCCACCGGAACACCGACCAGCCGGCCCTTGTACTGCCCGCAGTCACCGGCCAGGCCACCGAAGGGCACCCAGACCCGGCCGTCCAGCACGGTCAGGGCGCCGCGCTGCTGCATGGCCTGGGCGTCGGCACCGGGCAGGTCCACCGACCGCCGCCACCGGATCGCTCCGGTGGCCGGGTCCAGTGCGACCAGGTCGTGGCGCACCCGGGAACCGATCGAGGCGACCACGAAGACGGTGCGGGTGGCGGCGTCGTAGACCGGGGTGCCGGTGATGCCGAGCGGGTCGATGTTGCCGCAGGGCAGATCCGAACGGTTGGTCGGCTCACCGATTGTCACCGACCACTGCAGCAGCCCGTTCGGCTTCAGGCCGTAGACCACGTTGTGCTCGGTGGCCACGATCACGGTGCCACTGACCACGATCGGCGAGGCGTACACCTGACCGTCCAGGTTGATCTCGGTGGCCCTCAGCTTGCCAGAGGCCGCCGGCATGGCCTTGCTGAGGCCGGTGCGCTGCGGGTCGCCGTGGTAGGTCGGCCAGTTCTGAGACGCAGTGGTCGGTTTCGCCACGGCCGACGAACTGCTCGCAGCTGCACCGGTGGCAGGCGTGCTGGGCCGGGTGGACTCACCGGTTGACGAGGCAGCGGGCGGCGACGGGTCGGACCCGGAGGTGCAACCAGCCACCAGGACGGCCAGCAAGCCCGCACCCGCCATCCGAACCCGACTCATCGCCTCAGGGTAACCAGCCCGGACTAGGCCTCCGGTAAGGACGGGAGCTGCGTCACGATCTGGCGAATGCCTCGCAGGCCGTGATCGCTGATGCCCTTCGCGGCGGCGAATTTTTCAGCCTCGTCCACCGCTCGACGCAGCAGGTCGAGCAGCACGGCGTTGCGGTCCACAGTCGGTACAGCGGGGACGGCAGCCTGCACCAGGAGATGCGCATTCCGCTTGTCGAATCGGCCGGTGCGGACGCCTTCGAACTCGTTCGGCACCAGGCGTCCATCCACGTGGTAGACGACATTCACCTGCAGCGGACTGTCAACACCTGCGCGAAGCGCCTGCACCTGCTTGCTGACGGCGTTGATCGCACGCTTCCATGCCATGTTCTCTGCATCGGAATCGCCCAGAATCGCACCGATCGACAATGCCGTCCATCCATCTACGGTCATCGTGCTCTCGCTCCCGCCCAACGTTCATGGTTCTCCGGACCGGGATCCCGCTCAACGATCCACCGCTCACGGTTGAGCATCTGCGATCGGGTACCGCTCATCATCGGAATCATTGTCTTGTCGCGCAGGTAACCCTGGGT